>CAVCXN010000196.1:0-2811 GCA_963606215.1 uncultured Mycoplasmatota bacterium
CACTAAGACCATGCCGATGGCGACGGCCTTGCCGTGGGCCAGCTGATAGCCGGAGCAGGCTTCAATGCCGTGGCCGATGGTGTGGCCCAGGTTCAAGAGCTGGCGGCTGCCGGTGTCGAACTCGTCCTGCTCTACCAAATCACGCTTGTGGGCGATGCAGCGGGCCGCCACTTCCTCCGGGTTCTCCCGAAAATCCCCCTGGGCCAGGGTGTCCAGCAAATCGGCGTCCCCGATCATGCCGTACTTAATGACCTCGGCACAGCCGTCGGAGAGAATGTCAGCTGGCAGAGTCGCCCAGGTGTTCAGGTCGCACAGAACGGCCTTGGGCTGGTAAAAGGCCCCGGCCAGATTCTTGCCGTTTTCCAGGTCAATGGCGGTCTTGCCCCCCACGGAGGCATCCACCGCCGCCAGCAGCGTCGTGGGCAACTGTATAAAGGGAATGCCCCGCAGATACGTTGCAGCGGCAAACCCAGTCAGGTCCCCGACGACCCCACCGCCCAGGGCGACCAGGCCATCGGCCCGGGTCAGATGCTCTTGGGCGAGATATTCCAATAAGGAGAGGTAGGTGTGGCCGTTCTTATGTTCCTCTCCGGCGGGGAAGACGAAGGCCAGGACGGTGAAGCCCGCCCCCTCCAGGCTGCGGGTAGCCTGGCTGAGGTAATGGGGGGCAACGTTGGTATCGGAGACGATGCAGACGGTCCGGCCCTTGAAGGCGCGGGCGGCCTCTTCGCCCAGGGTATCTAATAGGCCCCGACCGATTTTCACGTCGTAAGTTTGAGAAGCCTTTACCGTGACGGTGGTCATTTCCCGTCCACCTCCTCTTTGATGCGGCGGCCGTCGTCCAACAGCTGCCGAAGGGTGGCGAAGTCGTTGTGTTCGATGGCGTCTTTATACTTTGTAAGGTCGTCGATGAGGGTCCCCAGCTCAAAGAGCAGGTTCTCCCGGTTTTCCAGAAACAGCTCCGCCCACATGTCGGGATTGAGCCAGGCCACGCGGGTCAGATCCTTGTAGCTCCCGGCGGAAAAGCCGTCGTGCTGCCGGGCCGTAGGACTCTTGATGTAGGCGTTGGAGATGATGTGGGCCATCTGGGAGGTGAAGGCAATGCGCTTATCATGCTCCTGGGCCGTGGTGATGGACACCCGGCCAAAGCCCACCGGCTCCAGCAGCTTCTTGGCCCGGTCCAGCAGACGGATATCGTCAAAGGCCGGGGGGACCAGCACCATCGGCGCCCCGTCGAACAGGTCCGCACGGCTGTACTTAAAGCCGGAGAAATGGGTGCCCGCCATGGGGTGCCCGCCCAGGAAGGGGAAGCCGTACTGCTTCGCCAAGGGAAAGACACCTGCACAGACCTTCTCTTTCGTGCCCGCGCAGTCGATGACCAGCGTGGTCTTGTCCAGCAGGGGGGCCAGGCGGGTCATGTGCTCCACCACAGCCTCCGGGTAAGTCGCCAGCAGGAGCAGGTCCAAGCCCTTGATCTTGTCGTCCGTCAGTTCCCCGTCGATGGCCTGGGCGATCTCGGCGAACTCCACAATGGAGTGGTCCGTGTCCCAACCCAGGACGGTCACGGACTCGTCCCGCTGGAAGGCTTTGGCCAGGGAGCCTCCGATGAGGCCCAGGCCGATGATCCCAACGGTCATTCCTTCATCGCCTCCCGGATGCGCAGGATGCGGCCTGCGGTGTGCTTGAATTCCTCGGGGGTCAGGGACTGGGCGCCGTCGCACAGGGCGTGGGGAGGATCGTTGTGGACCTCGATCATGATGCCGTCGGCACCGGCAGCAGCGGCGGCCATGGCCATCGGCTCCACCAGGTAGGTGTGACCGGTGGCGTGGCTGGGATCGACCACCACGGGCAGGTGGGTCAGGCCCTTCAGCACGGGCACCACGGACAGGTCCAGGGTGTTGCGGGTGTAGGTGGACTCATAGGTACGGATGCCGCGCTCACACAGAATGACGTTCTCGTTGCCGTTGGCCATGATGTACTCGGCGCTCATCAGCAGCTCCTTGATGGTCCCGGCCAGGCCGCGCTTGAGCAGAATGGGCTTCCGGGTCTTCCCCAGCTCCTTGAGCATGTCGAAGTTCTGAGTGTTCCGTGCACCCACCTGAATGACATCCACATCCTCGAACAGGGGCAGGTTGCGGATGTCCATGATCTCAGTGACGATGGGCAGGCCGGTGGCTTTCTTGGCCTCCAGCAGCAGGCGGATGCCCTCAGCACCCAGGCCCTGGAAGTCATAGGGGGAAGTACGGGGCTTGAACGCACCGCCGCGCAGGAAGTTGGCACCGGCGGCCTTCACCTGCTGGGCAACGTAGATGATCTGCTCCTCCGTCTCCACGGAGCAGGGACCGGCGATCAGGCTGAAGTGCCCGCCGCCGATGGAGGCGGGGCCGGCCACGATGGTGGAATCATCGGGGTGGAACTTGCGGTTGACGGCCTTGAAGGGGTCAGACACCCGGGTGACGGAATCGACGATGTCCAGGCTTTGCAGCATTTCCATATCGACCTGGTTGGTGTTGCCGATCAGACCCAGAACGGTCTGATACTCCCCGTTGGAGACGTGGACGCCTAAGTTCTGCTCCTCCAGCCAGTGGATGAGGTGTTGGGTACGCTCGGGGGATGCCCCGGGATTCAAAACGACGATCATAGTAGTTAGCTCCTTTCGATTCTTCCGCGCCTGATGTTTCCGTGCTTCTCGGCGCTGTCCGGACAAAATAAAAACGCCTCCACAGAACGGAATCTGTGTGGCGTATCAATGCTTCCTATGGAAGATGGCCCTTGGATTTTATCCAGCACAAATTACCATTACTTTATTTC
>CAVCXN010000197.1:0-2094 GCA_963606215.1 uncultured Mycoplasmatota bacterium
CCTTTGATGCATACCATGTGAAGCATGACCTTTCCGCGATGGAGAAGCTCTTTGCGGGATATGTGAACGAACGACTGGACGCCTACCTGCAAATGTTGCAGGATCACACTTGATGCCCTTTATCCATAAAAAAAGAGTGGGGCACTGACGAGACAAAAAACAGAACAAAAACCATCCGGGCCGCCTGTGCTGTGAAAAGCGCAGGCGGCCCGAACGGTTTTTATGGAAATGGAAGATCGACTGTCAAAAGGAAGTGGGGTGATGGTGCGCCTCTAAGCCCAGGCAGGAGCGCAGCACGTCCAGAGAGGTCACGGCAAAATCGGCAAAGGACCGGGTTTGCAGCAGCTCCGGGATGAGGACGATGACGTCTGCGTGCAGCCGCCGGGCGGCGCGGGCAGTGGGGAGCAGGAGCAGCTCCCTGTGCCGGGCCAAACGCTGGGCCAGGTCCAGGACAGAACCCTCGCCCACGGCGACGATGCGCTCGACGCCTGGGGGGATCAGGGCCTCCGCCGACTCGTCGGCAGCGCAGCGCTCCTGAAGCAGCACGGGGCAGGACAGATCCAGAGGGGAGAAGTGGGCTGTGTAGAGCCTTTCGTTCGTGAGGATCAGGTCTTGCGGTCCCAGCCGGAAATCTGCGGCGAATGCCCAGCAGGTGTCGCGCTGAAAAACGGCAGGTCGGACGGGAAACTGTGTCATGGGGAAGCACCTGGCCTTTCGTGGGGGGAAATCAGCGCTGGGGCTGGCTCCGGGTCATCATGGCCCGGGCCTGGGCCAGGAGAGAATCGCTCACCGCGTGGACCAGGATCACTTCCCGCAGCTCCGGCAGGAGGGGCTTTAACTGGCCCTCGATGAGTGTCTCGTTGGTCAGGGTCGCGCCGGGGCAGCCGGCGCAGTGGCCCAGCATTTTCAGACGGAGGATGCCGTCCTCATAGCTCACCAGCTCCACGTCTCCGCCGTGTTCCCGCAGGGCGGGGCGGACCAGAGTCTCCAACAATTCTTCCAGATGCTGCGTCATGTTCGTGTCCTCCTCGGTGTTGATTCTGTCAGGTTCTTTTGGGGATACGGGGAAACTCAGTCCTCTTTCACGCGGGCAATGCGCTTGGCCAGGACCTTCTTGCCGGCAATGTCACCCTGACGGGCAATCATCACGCGCTGGGCCTGGGGAGAGCCGGCGCCGTGCAGGGACTCGGTGCGGTAGCCGACGGCCCCGGCGCCCAGAGACAGGTTCTCGATCAGGCGGAGAATTCTCATGCGGTTCTCGGCGGTGGTGCCGGTGCCGTTCTTCATATACTTTTCGACCCAGGGACCGGTGAACTCGCCGCGCAGGTCTGCCTCGGACAGGCAGGTACCCACGGCGCCGCCGGCCAGGTCCTCGGCGATGCGGGCCATCTCATAGGGGAAGCGGGTGACGTTCTGCTTGCAGACGTTGGCCAGCAGCAGGTTGATCAGGTAGTTGCCGGAAGCGGTCTGGGTGCCCTCGGCGGAGCAGGCGATGCCGCAGGAGTACATGGTCTCATTCAGATGAATCATCTCAATGAGCTTGTCCTTGATGTGGCTGGCCTTGGCCACGCCGTTGTAGTCGGCGGCGACAGCGGCAGCGCCAATCAGCACGTCGCCCACGCCGACCTTACATCCGCCGTAGGACTGACGGTGATAGCCTGCGAAGCGCTCGACCATGACGGTGGCGAACTCGGCCTCGCCGTTGAGGTAGATGTTTTCGTTGGGGATGAACACGTCGTCAAACACGACCAGCAGCTCCACGCCGCCGTACTGGGAGTTGCCCACGTCGATCTGGCTGTTCTCCAGCTTGCGGGTGTCGCAGCTCTGGCGGCCGACGATCATGAACAGGCCCTCGGCGTCAGCGGGGCAGGAGAAGGAAACGGCGTAGTCCTTGTCCTCGGGGCCCATGGCCTGGGTGGGCATGACCAGGACCTGGTGGGAGTTGCACATACCGGTCTGGTGGGCCTTGGCGCCGCGGACCACGATGCCGTCGGGCCGCTGCTCGACCACATGCAGGAACATGTCGGGGTCGGGCTGCTTGTGGGGGGGCAGGCCGCGGTCGCCCTTGGGGTCGGTCATGGCGCCGTCGATGGT
>CAVCXN010000198.1:0-5766 GCA_963606215.1 uncultured Mycoplasmatota bacterium
ATTTTTACGAGCTGGCCGTCCGAGAGATCGGGCGGCGGGTGCAGGCTTGACAAAAAAGGGAGAAATCTCTATACTATAAGCAGATAGAAGGGGGACGTTGTTACAGCAGTCAAGCCCTTTTATGAGTCAACAAAAATTATGCTGACCATTCGGGGGCCACCGAGTGGTCAGCACGCTTTTGTAGATAAAACGAGCAGCAAAAACGCTACCCATAAGAGAAGCTGAAAAGCCTTCTTCCACATCAGCACCACCTCCCTCCGCGTAAATATGCGCTCGGGTCAGTGGGCTTGACCACTAATATGTAACAACGTCCCGCCTCATCATAGCAGATTTTGTCGAACTTTGCAATGCAGAAGTCTTCCCGTTGGGAAGGCTTTTTGTGTAAATGCGTAAAGAAGGGGTCCCCATGAAAAAACTTCACTACGGCTGGGTGGTCTGCATCACCTGCACGGTCCTGCTCTTCATCACCATGGGCACGGTGTCCAACGGCTTTTCCGTCTACCTGCCCTACATCATGGACCAGCGCGGCCTGACCCATGCCCAGACCTCCTCGCTCGTCACCCTGCGGTGCCTCACAGCGTTTCTGGCCATGCTGACCATCGGCTGGTACTACAAAAAAATGTCACTGCGCCTGGGCGTGAGTATTGCCGCCTGCTGCGCGGGCATTTCGTACCTGCTTTACGCCGTGGCCCAGACCTACCCCGCCTTCTGCGTGGGGGCCGCTGTGTCGGGGCTGAGCTACGGGTTCGGCTCGATGATCCCCGTCTCCCTGCTCATGAACCGCTGGTTCGACCGGCACCGGGCCTTGGCCCTGAGCATCTGCGCCACGGGCAGCGGCATTGCCACCATCGTCCTGCCTCCGGTGACGACGGCGCTGACCAAGCACCTGTCCATGGCGGCCGCGTTCCGCATCGAGGCCGTGGCGATCTTCGTCCTGGCGGCGCTGATCTTCACCTTGCTCCGCAGTGACCCCGCCGAAAAGGGCCTTGCTCCCTGCGGGCACCAGGAAGCGCCTGCGGAACCAGCAGCCACCCAGGAAACCCCCGCTACCGTGCAGAGCCACCCGGATATCTCCCGCTCGGTCTTCGTCCTGCTGGCCTTCGCCAGCCTGTTCATGGGGGCGGTGGCCAACCCAGGCTTTGTCCACATGTCCGTTCTCTTCAGCGGACAGGGCTTTTCCGCCGGGGCTGTGGCCGCCATCATCAGCGGCACCGGGCTGGTCCTCACCCTGAGCAAGCTCCTGTACGGGGAGACGACAGACCACCTCGGCGGCTGTCGGTCTACCCTGCTCTTCGGAGCCATCCTGACTGTGGGGCATGTGCTGTGCTGTCTGTCCTTTACCCAGAGCATCCCCCTGAGCGTGCTGACGGTCCTCTGCATGGGCATCGGCTACCCCATCGCAACGATTGGACCCTCCGTCTGGGCCAACGACCTGGCTTCTCCCCGGCAGTATCCCACCGTCCTGCGGCGGCTACAGGTGATCTACGCCGGGGGTGCACTGGTCTTCGCCACGGTGCCCGGGATTCTGGCCGATCGGTTTGGCGATTACATCCCAGCTTACGTGTTGTTCTCTTGTCTGGTCTTGGTTTCTCTGGTTTTGATTGCCCTTTCCTACAGAATCGGTCAACGGTTTTTCGCCCGTTCTTCCCGGGCCTTGGGCTTGTCGAAGTCTGGCAGGAGATAGGTGCCGACCAGGAAGGTCAGGGAGTAGAAGGCGGTGAAGAGCATGGCCGTCTTCCAGGTGGTGACGTTCGCCAGATGCACGATGACGGCGTAGACGATCATTTGCAGGATATACGCCCCCGTCCAGTACAGCGTCATGATGACGGCGACTTTTTGGGGATTCGCCCCCGGCATCCGGGCGGGCAGGGTGAAGAGGGACGGGGTCGAGATAAAGATGACGAAGCCCATCAGAATGGCGCACGTCGTCGCCACCGCCCCCGAGGGGGTCAGGATCATCACAAAGAACGCGATGGACTGGGCAAAGCCAGAGAAGCGGAAGAGCGTGATCTGGCGCTTGAGCTTCTTCGCCAGCACGATCCCAAGGATCGTCCCCGGGATGCCGGTGAGGGCAATCATCAGGGAGATAAACTGCGAGTCCACGGTAAAGTCCGGGTGCAGGGGGAAGAGGTAGAGCATGACGGTGTACATGACCAGCCGCCCCGTCATGGTAAAGATGAACTCATACAGGAACGGCTCTCGCAGACCGTCTTTATACCGATAGAGCTTCCCCCCAGCGGGGTTCTCTTCCTCCTTCGGCTTGGCGGCGATGGGATAGCCTCGGCCAAAGATCAGCCAGAGGATGAGCAAGATCACGCTGAACAGGCCATAAAATAGAATGACGCTTCGCCAGGAGACGAGCCAGGCGCGCACGGCAGAGATGCTGAAGAGTGCAATGAGGTTGCCCGTGTTCGGCCCGGCGTTGTTGATGCCGATAAAAATGGGCTGCTGCTTCGGGGAGAAGCAGTAGACGACGTAGGGCGTCATACAGATCATCAGCACCGCCCCGCCGAAGCCCAGCAGGAACCGGCTCAAAATAAAGAACGGGAAGGACGTGGACAGCGCCCCGATGATGACCGCGCAGGTCAGCAGGCAGGAAAACGCGACGGTCTTCTTCGGACCCAGCTTAACCAGGATCCAGGCCGCCACAAAGTTGCCCACGATCTTCGCCGCGGAGATGGCGTTGTTCACGGAGGACGGCACATGCCCCACACCGAACTCCTGGATCATGTCGTTGGTGACGACCGAGCCGACCATCCAGGACGCGCTGAAAAACGCATAGGCCAGAAACAGGATGATCTCAATGGCAATGGCTCTACGTGGGCCGATGGCTTTCGGCGGCATAGGCATGGCGCCTCCTTTCGCGTCCTGCCGGGTGCTTGCAGAAGGGAGTGCAAAACCGCAATGGGCGCTTGAAACATTTCTGTCATTTTATCCTGATTTTACTGAGACGTCAAGTCGAAAAGTCAAAGTTTTCAGGAATTTTAACCAAAATTCAGCAAAGCCGGACACCATGCGCAAGGCCCTCCCGAGCAGCAAACTCGGAAGGGCCTTTTCAAGCAGTTTATTCCATTACAAAAAGAACGACTGGATCTGCGTAATGAGCACGATGACCATAATGATCGGGATTACAAACCGGAAGCAGAACTTAAAATACCCCGCTCCCTTAAACCTATGCCCGCTCTGCTCACACTCGTCCTTGACCAGGTTCGGGAAGACCCAGCCCATGAGCAAGCTCATGAGCAGGGCGCCGAAGGGCATCATGATGCCTTCCGTCAGCATGTCGTAGAAGTCCAGCCAGCAGTCGTTCCACATGGCGAAGCCTGCGCTGTCCTTGGCCAGGCCCAGCAGCTCGTAGGGGGCTTTGACCACGGCACCGCCGCTGCCCAAGGCGTCCAGGGCCACGGGGATGCCGATGAGGAACAGGAGGACGGCGAAGATGAGCGCCGTCTTCTTGCGTTTGGGTTCCTTGCCCTTGTCCAGCTGCCGGTCCACCACGGCGGAGGTCAGCACCTCCATCAGGGCAATGGAGGAGGTGATGGCGGCGATGAAGACCAGGAAGTAGAACAGGAAGCCGATGATGTTGCCGGCCTGACCGCCCATGCCGTCCAGGAACACTTTTTGCATGGAGGCAAACAGCAGGCCGGGGCCTTGCGCGTAGTCCACGTCGAAGGCGGCGCAGGCGGGCAGGATCATCATACCGGCCAGGACCGCAAAGATCGTGTCGAACATAGGTACAATGATGGCGTTTTTCTGCAAGCTCTTCTGCTTATCCAAATAGGAACCGAAGGTGATGTTGATGCCCATGGCCATGGACAGGGAGAAGAAGACCTGTCCCGACGCCGTCTTCAGCACCTCAAAGAAGCTGCCGGGGGTGGAGAAGAGGGTCATGTCCGGCTGGAACATAAACTTATATCCCTCTAAGGCCCCGGGCTGCATGGCGACGAAAAGGATGATGCCGATGAGGATGATGCCCAGCGCCGGCATGACGGCCTTGCTGAACTTCTCAATGCCGCCCTGCACACCGCCCATGACGATGACCATGGTGAAGACCAGGAAAAGCAGGAAGAAGAGGATCATGCTCTGACCGCTGTAAAGCAGCCAGCCGAAGAAACCGCTGCCCTGCCCGGCGAAGCCGTCCACGCCGAAGATCTGAACCAAAAAGCCCAGGCAGTACCGCAGAACCATGCCGCCCAGCACTGAGTAGAAGGACAGAATGAGGAACGGCGAGATGACTGCCATCCAGCCAATGAACGAATACTTTTTGCCCAGGGCCGCGTACGCGCCGCCTGCGCCTTTGCCGGTCTTCCGGCCCAGAGCAAACTCGCCCAGCATCCCCACGACGCCCACCAGGGCGACCAGGATGAGGTAGAGGATGAGGAAGGCAAAGCCGCCGGTCTTGCCCATTTTATAGGGGAAGGCCCACAGGTTGCCCAGGCCGATGGCCGAGCCGATGGATGCCATGAGAAAGCCGAAGCTGCTTCCCCACTGTCCACGTTTGGATGTCTCCATAGTCAATTTCTCTCTCCTTAAATCGTGATGTGATATAGTTTACCTGATACTAGCAAAAATTTCAAGTTGCGAAAGACATTTTCTCGTCTTTTTGACGAAAATGCTTTCTTTGGAAAATTTTTGGCCGTTTTCTGGAAGAAAAATAACAAAGTAAACAAAAAAACATCGCTTTCCCTCTTTTCAAATCCGGCCAAATCCGGTAAAATAGAACACAAAATGGGGGAGAATTTTTTCTTGCTTCCTGATTCGGTAACTATTTGTAGACTTGAACAACATTTTGTAGATACGATACAGAAAATTGGCAGAAAAGAGGAGAGCACCTATGCCCAACTACCGTCTTACCCTCTGCTACGACGGCACCCGCTGGAAGGGGTGGCAGAAGCAGGGGAACACCGACCACACCATCCAAGGAAAGCTGGAGACGCTGCTCTCCCGCCTGCTGGACCAGCCCATTGAGATCGCTGCCTCCGGCCGCACCGACGCCGGGACCCACGCCAAGCGCCAGGTCGTCTCCTTCCGCGCCAAGACCCAGCAGACCCCGGAAGAGATCCTCGCCGGGCTGCGCCGCTACCTCCCCGCCGACATCGGGGCCATCTCGCTCGAGCAGGTGGAGCCGCGCTTCCACGCCCGCTTCTCCTGCACCGGAAAGACCTACACCTACCGCATCTGGAACAGCGATGAACCCAACGTCTTTGAGCGCAACTACCTTTACCATATCCACGAGAAGCTCGACGTACCCGCCATGCGCCGCGCCACCGAGGAGCTGTGCGGGACGCACGACTACAAAGCCTTCTGCTCCCTCAAGCGCCCAAAAAAATCCACCGTCCGGCGGGTTGATTGCATCACCATCCAGGAGTTAGGCCCGGAGCTGCTCTTTACGTTTGAGGGCAACGGTTTCCTCTATCATATGGTCCGCATTTTAGTCGGGACATTGCTGGAGGTGGGCCGCGGCCATCTCCGGCCGGAGGATATGGGGGATATCTTAGTCTCCCAGGACCGCAAACGCGCTGGGGAGACGGTGCCGGCGTGCGGGCTTTGCTTGGTGGATGTGCGGTATGAGAAGTCGTGAGTAAGACGCACATGGTCGAGCCATTCGGGGACTCTTCAACGTAACTGGTCCAATCCTTCAGGAGCAACCCCTCAGTCAGCTCAGACACCAGCTGTCTAAGAAAGATTTTACGGAATCTAACTGTCCCTTGACACCTTCCTTCCTGTTTGATATACTGAGCATAGAGAAACAGTTCTCCCACCAGC
>CAVCXN010000199.1:0-6269 GCA_963606215.1 uncultured Mycoplasmatota bacterium
GCCCGGACTGAATCCGGAAGGCTTTATTGAGTCCGATGAGTCCCACACCATACTGCTTATAATGCTCCGTCACCAGACGGAAGAACGTCTCCTCATCCGGCGCCGCCGCCAGCTTCCGGCTCAGCTCCCGGACCTTCTCACTGACGTTCTTGTTGTACCGGCGCTCATGCTTGTAAATGGCCTTGTAGTTCCGCAGGGTCGTGAAGCAGTCGATGCCCAGGTCTTTCTCAATGGCCGAGAAATCATAGTGGAACAGCGCCCGGAACACGCCAAAGTCACTCTTGGCAAAGTGGTTCACCGTCCCGTCCAGCTCCCCCACCCGCTCGGTGATGAGGCTGAAGGAATTCTCGTTGGTCATCAGCAGGAACGTCAAATAGTTCTGCCACAAATCTTCATCAAAGCCATAGTCCGTCGCCAGGTCCAGCAGCCGCTTCACCTGGTCATAGATGCCCCGGACCAAGATTTGACGGGGTGTCGCGTTCCCCTTCCACTCCTGAAAAATACCGGCCAGCTTTCCCAGGATGCTCTCTTCCCCCAGATCGCCGTACAGCAATAAACGGGATACCAGTTGATCCATGTTCTTCACCCTTTCCTGTGTTTGGGAAAAACGGCAGGACCTAACCCTAGGCCCTGCCGTTTGTAGGATTGTCTTACCGAATCCAAGAAACTCAGTCGACTTTTACGCGCCAGCCGAACTTGTCCTCGATCTTGCCCAGTTGGATGCCGGTGACGGTGTCATACAGCTTCTGGCTGATCTCACCGATCTTGCCGTTGCCGATGACCATCACATCGTCCTTATAGCGCAGCTTGCCGACGGGGGAGATGACGGCAGCGGTACCGGTGCCAAAGACCTCTTCCAGCTTGCCGTTGGCCTGGGCCTCCAGCAGCTCGTCCACGGAGATGCGGCGTTCTTCCGTCGGCAGGCCCCAGTCGCGGCAGAGCTGCAGCACGGAGTCACGGGTGATGCCGGGCAGGATGGAGCCGTTGAGCATGGGGGTCACGATCTTACCGTCGAGCTTGAAGAAGATGTTCATCGCGCCCACCTCTTCGATGTACTTCCGCTCCACGCCGTCCAGCCACAGCACCTGGGAGTAGCCGTCGTCGTGGGCCTTCACCTGGCCAGCCAGAGAAGCGGCGTAGTTGCCGCCGGTCTTGGCAAAGCCCATGCCGCCGCGGACAGCACGCACATACTCGTCCTCGATCCAGATGCCCACAGGCTCCAGGCCGCTCTCATAGTAAGCGCCGGAGGGAGAGAGGATGATCATGAACAGGAACGTCTCAGACACATCCACGCCCAGGAACGGCTCGGTGGCGATGATGAAGGGACGGATGTACAGAGAGGTACCCGGCTCGGTAGGGATCCAATCCTGGTCCACAGAGACAACGGCCTTCACAGCCTGCACGAAGTCCTCCACGGGGATCTGGGGGATGCACAGACGGTCGTTGGTGTTGTTGGTCCGCTTGGCGTTCATGTCGGGGCGGAAGAGATAGTTGGAGCCGTCGGCGGCCTTGTAAGCCTTCAGACCCTCAAACATCTCCTGGCCATAGTGGAACACCATGCAGGCGGGGGACAGAGTCAGGTCATGGAACGGCTCGATGCGGGGGTCGTGCCAGCCCTTGCCTCTGGTATAGTTCATCAGGAACATATGGTCCGTGAAGACCTTGCCGAAGCCCAGCTTGCCGGTGGGCTTGGCCTTGGGGGATGTAGTCTTGGTGATCTTGATGTCTAACACAAAAAACGCTCCCTTTCTTTTGAGTTTATTTCATTATATATAATGTAGTCGGAGTAGGTCAAGCCTGCCATCGGCTTGTTTTTTCAAAATCCCGTTTTTAGAAATCCAGGATCGCGCCCTTATCGGCAGATGTAACCATCTTGGCATAGCGGGCCAGATAGCCGGTCTTGACCTTCGGCTCGGGGCAGACCCAAGCGGCCTTCCGCTTGGCCAGCTCCTCGTCGGAGACTTCCAGCTGAATGGAGCACTTGGGGATGTCGATGGAGATCATATCCCCCTCTTCCACCAGGCCGATGGTGCCGCCAGCCGCCGCCTCGGGACTGACGTGGCCGATGGAGGCCCCGCGGGTCGCGCCAGAGAATCGGCCATCGGTAATCAGAGCCACAGACTCGCCCAGCCCCATGCCGCAGATGGCGGAGGTGGGGTTCAGCATCTCGCGCATACCAGGCCCGCCCTTGGGACCCTCGTAGCGGATGACCACCACATCACCGGGGTTGATCTTCTTGGCGTAGATATCGGCAATGGCCTCGTCCTCGGAGTTATACACCCGAGCGGGACCGCGGTGGACCATCATCTCAGGCGCCACGGCGGACTGCTTCACCACGCAGCCGTCCTGGGCCAGGTTGCCCCGCAGCACGGCGATGCCGCCGCTCTTGGAATAGGGGTTGTCGATGGGCCGGATGATCTCCGGGGCCCGGTTCTCCACGCCTTCCAGATTCTCGGCAATGGTCTTGCCCGTGCAGGTGATGAGGCTGGTGTCCAGCAGGTTCTTCTTGGTCAGCTCTTTCATCACGGCGAACACACCGCCAGCCCGCTCCAGATCCTCCATGAAGGTGTCCCCGGCAGGCGCCAGATGGCACAGGTTCGGGGTGTTGGCGGAGATGTTGTTGGCCTCGGTCAGGTCGATGCTCACCCCAGCTTCATGGGCAATGGCGGGCAGGTGCAGCATCGTGTTGGTGGAACATCCCAGCGCCATATCCACCGTCTCGGCGTTGTGGAAGGCGGCGGGCGTCAGAATGTCACGGGGCTTGATATCCCGCTTGATCAGCTCCATGATCTGCATGCCTGCGTGCTTCGCCAGACGGCGTCTAGCAGACAGGGGGGCGGGAATGGTGCCGTTGCCGGGCAGAGCCATGCCAATGGCCTCAGTCAGGCAGTTCATAGAGTTGGCGGTGTACATACCGGAGCAGGAGCCGCAGCTGGGGCAGGCGTTCTCCTCATAGTCCCGCACGCCGTTCTCGTCCAGGGTCCCGGCGTGATAGGCACCCACAGCCTCGAACATGTGGCTCAGGCAGGTGCGGCGGCCGTCCTGCAAATGCCCGGCCAGCATGGGGCCGCCGGAGCAGAAGATGGTGGGAATGTTCAGCCGGGCCGCGGCCATCAGCAGGCCGGGCACGTTCTTGTCGCAGTTGGGCACCATCACCAGGCCATCAAACTGGTGGGCCGTGACCATAGCCTCGGTGGAGTCCGCGATCAGATCCCGCGTCACCAGAGAATACTTCATCCCCACGTGGCCCATGGCAATGCCGTCGCACACGGCAATGGCCGGGAACACGATGGGCGTGCCGCCTGCCAGCCGCACACCGGCTTTCACAGCCTCGACGATCTTATCCAGGTCCATGTGGCCGGGCACAATCTCGTTCCATGAGCTGACGATGCCCACCAGGGGGCGGTTCATTTCCTCTTCGGTAAGTCCTAATGCATAGAGCAGGGACCGGTTGGGTGCCCGCTCTACCCCTTTCTTGATCTGATCCGAACGCATAGGGGTGTCCTCCTTCAAAATTCTGTCTATGGCAAAGAGAAAAATCTACCCAAAGTTGTATGACCTCTCTTGCATTGTCTGACTTTATATTATAGGATAGGAATAGCAATGTCAAGAGGGGATTTGCCAACTTCCCCGAAAAGGAGGGCCTTATGGAGAAAAAAAGTTTATCTCAGCAGACGGCGGACCGTCTGTACACCATGATCGTGGTGGAGCACCGCCTCTCTCCCGGCGAAAAGCTGCCCAGCGAGCTGGATCTGTCCCGGGAGCTGGGCGTCAGCCGCACCACCCTGCGCGAGGCCATCCACGTCCTGGCGTCCCAGAAAATTTTAGAGGTCCGTCGGGGCCGCGGCACCTTCGTCGCCGCCGAAGCCGCCCAAGTCAACGACTACGGCTTTTCCAGCTTGGACCAAGTGCGCGGCGAGCTGCGGGACCTCTTCGAGCTGCGGTCCATCTTCGAGCCGTCTGCCGCCCGTCTCGCCTGCCAGCGGGCCACCCCAGAGGAAATGGCAGAAATTCTCGCCCGGGGCGACGCCGTAGACCAGTGCATCCGCCAAAACCAGGACCGCACCGCCGCCGACCGGGAGTTCCACGCCGCCATCGTCCGCGCCACCCACAACAGCTTCATGATGCGCCTGCTCCCCATGATCAACCAGGCCGTCGCCGCCGCCATCGTAAACGGCCAGCACAAGGACCAGCTCGCCGAAGACACCCGCCGGGACCACGCCCTGCTCATGGACTTCTTCCGCAAACGCGACGCTGACGGCGCCGCCCACGCCATGGCCATCCACATGCACCACTCCATCGACGTGATGGGGCTGGAAGAATGACTCAGCAGACAACACAGCCCTCTCCGAGGTCGGAGAGGGCTGTGTTGTCTGCAAAAATACGTTAATGAGAGGTGCCGTGCGCCAGCTTCGCCCGGTGCTGAGCCAGGACAGAGGTAAAGACCACATGCTTGTCCATCTGCTCCCCCATCCAGCCAATGACCTTTCCCATCGTAAAGGCCGCCAGCACCGTGCCGATGCCCAGGCCCTTGATGTGTCCCAGAAACACTCCGGTCAGCACCGCCGTCACCGCCAGACAGATCACGTCAAAGGGAATTTTGATTTTCGAATACGGCAGCCCCGTAATGTCCGCCAGCTCCCGCGGAAACAGATCCGTCGGGATGATCGGCATCTGGCACCGGTTCGAGAGCGCGATGCCGAAGCAGATCACCAGATAGCTGATGACAAAGTACAAAATGTCCAGCGGCAGCGTGTTCGGCAGCTTGCTCACCCAAAGCTGGTGCAGGTCCACCACGTTCCCGAAAAAGAACCCGACCACAAAGCTGAACAGATACTCCGGCACAAATTTCCGCCGCAGAATAAATAGCGTCGCCACCAGGCAAGCCTGGAACAGATACGTCCAGGTCCCCAGCGACAGCTTCGGCAATACCTCCGAAAAGGCATACGGCACGCTGGAAATCGCCGAAATGCCCGACCCGGAGTGGAGCATCAATACCACACCAAAGCTGTTGATAAACACAATAACCACCAGGGCCAGCTCGCCCCGCAAAGTCTTCCGCGTTGACTGCATGAACATCAAGCCTTCTTTTCCTCATTGTTTTTCCTCCCCTATTCTAGGAACTGAAATCCCACTTGTCAACTAGAATTTTTGCACGGCAGGATAAACAAAGGCGCTCCCGATTTTCTCGGGAGCGCTTCGCGGTTTTTGATTCCTGCTAACGGTCAAACAAATTCAAGAGAGCCAGCGGCCCGCAGGCCGGGTGTCAGTCGGTGTCCACCAGCACGCCGTACCCACCGTCGTTGCGGCGGTAGACCACGGAGAAGGCGCCGTCCTTCTCCTCGTTGCGGAAGGCAAAGAATGCGTGGCCGATCAGGTTCATCTGGAGGATAGCCTCCTGGACAGTCATGCTCCCGAAGGAGAAGTTCTTCGAGCGGACCACCTGATAGGCGGGGGCGTCGAAGCGGTTCAGCTCGGGGATGAAGGTCACTTCGTCGGTCTCTTTCTCGAAGGCGTCGGGGTTGACTTCCTTGGGCAGGCGGGTGTAGTTTTCCCGCAGCTGGCGGCGGACGGAGGAAACAGCGGCGTCGATGGAAACCATCATGTCCGAGGTCTTCTCCACCACCCGGAAGATGGTGGACCCGGTGAAGATGGTCAGCTCCACCACAGCCTTGCCGTCCTCAGCGTCAAAGACCACAGCGGCCTCCGGCGTGCCGCGGAAGAATGGGTCCAACTCATTGATCCGATGCTCTGCGTGAGAATAGACCCGCTCGGGCACGGTCATCTGCTTCGTTGCAAACTGGATCTTCATGATGTCGTCTCCTTTCTGTCGGGTGGAAGGTCTGGTGGAAAGAGGCTCTTGTCTCTTTCTGTCTGTATTATACAAAACTTCCCCCAATATTACAAGAACACATTGGTATTTCTGTCGATTATCCCAGAAATTTCTCCCTGCACTCAAAACGAACGGTCAATCACCGTGACCTGCGTAATCACATCCCCCAGCCGGTCAGAAGCGACCTGGTACTCCAGCGCATCCTTCGCATCCTGAAAAAATTGCTCCGTTTCCGGTTGGTTCCAGAGATAGATGCAAACCTCCTTGCCACCTCGATAAGGTACAATGCCAAAATGAACTTCTTTCCACATCAGTTCAATTTCAGCCCCGCGAGAAAGCACGTCGATAAACTCAGCTTTTGTTTTGAAGCGATTTTCCTCTAAAGAATTGTGCCCCGTAAGAATTGTATATTTCATAGAATTTCTCCCATATCGCT
>CAVCXN010000200.1:0-2576 GCA_963606215.1 uncultured Mycoplasmatota bacterium
GGTACGCCGTGGGCCCTCTCCCCGCCGATCCGCCCAGCCCCCAGACCACCCGCCAGGCGTTGGACCGCATCCACACCGCCCTGCTCTCCCGGCGGGCGCTGGCTTTCTGCCTGCGGCAGCGCGGGCCGTCCCCCTGTCTCGTCAGCCCCAAGGGGCTGCTGTGGCTGGGGGAGCGCTACCAGCTCATCGGCTGGGACCACCACGCCGACCGGCTGAGCTTCTTCCCCCTGGAACGAATGGAGAGCGTGGTCGTAACGTGTTTCCCCAGCAAGGATATGCGCCCCCAGGCGCAGCAAAGCTCCGGCAAGTAAGTGGCTTGCCGGAGCTTTTGTTTCATGCTGATTTAGCTGTGTCAATCTACTCTCTGCCGTTGACACCCACCTATATTATCTGTTATATTTTGACAAAGAGGTGAACCCCCATGAAACGAGATCGTGTGTATCTGTCCAAAACCGAACGCTTACCCTTTGCGCCGGATCAGGCTTCGGCACTGACCCGGCTCATGGCCGTGCTGGAGAGCTCGTTTGACGGTATCTTCATCACCGACGGCCAGGCGACCCCCCTGTGGTGCAACCACTCCTATGAGATCATCTCCGGCCTGACCGCCGCAGACGTGCTGGGCATCCCCATGGCCCAGCTGGTCTCCGCTGGTGTAATCTCCCACTCGGCCACCCTCAAGGCCTTGGAGCAGGGCCAGGCCGTGACCCTGGAGCAGAGCTTTACCACCGGGAAGCAGGCCGTCGTCACCAGCACACCCATCTACGACCAGGACGACAAGGTTTGTCTCGTCGTGACCAACGTGCGGGATATCTCGGAGCTGATCGCCTTACAGGAGACCCTGGACCACCAGCGCCGTCTCTCGGCCAAGTATCAACAGGAGATGTCCGTCATCCGGGACCAGCTCATGAGCTCCCCCCAGCTCGTGGCCGAGGACCCGGCCACCCTGAACCTGCTGCGCATCGTCAGCCGCGCCGCCCAGTTGGATACCGTCGTCCTCATCCAGGGCGAGACAGGCACCGGCAAAGAGCGCATCGCCACCTATATCCACCAATGTTCCCCCCGCGCCCGAAAAAACTTCATCCGGGTCAACTGCGGGGCCATCCCGGAAAACCTGGCCGAGAGCGAGCTCTTTGGCTATGAGCGCGGCGCCTTCACCGGGGCCAACCGGGAGGGCAAGCCCGGCCTGTTCGAAGTGGCCAACGAGGGCACCATCTTCTTAGATGAGGTTGGCGAGCTATCCTTAGCCACCCAGACCAAGCTCCTGCGAGTTCTCCAGGAACGGGAGATCACCCGCGTGGGCGGCAGCAAGTCCATTAAATTAGATGTACGCGTCATCGCCGCCACCAACCGGGACCTGCAAAAATGCGTCGCCGAGGGGACCTTCCGGGAGGATCTCTACTACCGTCTCAGCGTCTTCCCCGTCTGGGTGCCTCCCCTGCGCCAGCGGAAATTGGACATCCCAAAGCTGGCCCGCTCCGTCATCGACGAGCTGAACCAGACCTACGAACACAAAAAATCCCTCACCGCCGGAGCCGAGGCGACCCTCCTGCGCTACTCCTGGCCGGGCAACGTCCGAGAGCTGCGCAACGTCATGGAGCGGGCCTTCATCATGAGTGACGGCGACAAAATCCAAGCAGAAGACCTCGCCATTCTGGACAACGGCGACCTGCACACCCCCAAAACCATCTATCCCTCCTACGGCGTGGCCCCCGTCCCCCGCTCCTCCTACGCTGAGGACACGGAAGCCGCCCTCACCCCAGAGTCCTTCACGCCCCTATGTCCCCCCGCCGCCGGGCCCGTCCTCACAGACGAACCCCTCCAAGACCAAGTCGCCCGCTACGAAGCAGCCCTCATCACCCAAGCCCTCCAAATCGAAGGCTCCCTCCGCGGCGCTGCCCGGAAGCTGCACATGGACCCGGCGACGTTATTGCGGCGGAAGAAGAAGTATCAGCAGGCGGGACTGATCGGAGCGGATGGATGAAATGTATATCCTATCATCAACGGCCCCCAGCGCATCCATTCATGCACTGGGGGCCAGCTTTTTATGTTTCTATCTCTATCGGGATCACCACACTTCTGGTGTCTCTCCCTGCTTGGTTTTCTACAAACACGGTCATTTCCACTCGGTATACCCCTCCAGGACGACCCTGGTATACCACCTCTCCGCCGTAGGTCATCTCTCCTGTCTTCGAGAGGGCCGGATTTGTTTCATCGTATCGAACCGCTTCGATCCAATTCTCCCCCACTTTCCGCCAAATAGAAATCTCTTCTACTCCCAAAGCTCGGACTTCTCCCTTTCCGGATACATGATAAATCACAGAGAGCTCACCATCTTTTTTTACGAGTGCATCCATGACCTCGCCTTCGATCTGTGCGCTGTCGTCTACCGTCTGCCAAGTTATCCCGGCTGGTAGTGCGCTCCGTTGGCCCGCCACGGGGATCGCAATCAATGCAGCCAAGAGCGCGGCGACTAAGAATGTCCGACCCATCAATTTTTTCTTTTTCCCGCCCATCGGCTTTTCTTCTGTCTGTTTGACTTCTGGATAGAGTTCTCCGTCCATCTGTCTGTATACGAG
>CAVCXN010000201.1:0-5013 GCA_963606215.1 uncultured Mycoplasmatota bacterium
GGCTGAGATCGCCATGACCAGCGGCCACGTCTATGTGGCACAGGTCGCCATCGGCGCCAACCCCGCGCAGACCCTGAAGGCCCTGCGCGAGGCCGAGAGCTATGATGGTCCTTCCCTGATCATCGCTTACGCTCCCTGTATCAACCACGGTCTGAAGGCCGGTATGAACCGCTCCATGGTGGAGATGAAGAAGGCCGTCCGCGCTGGTTATTGGAACCTGATGCGTTTCGATCCTCGTCTGGCCGAGGCTGGCAAGAACCCCCTGCAGATCGACAGCGCAAAGCCCAATGAGGATTACCAGAGCTTCCTGAAGGGCGAGGTCCGTTACGCCTCCCTGACCATGAAGAACCCCGCCCAGGCCAAGGTCCTGTACGAGGAATCCGAGAAGAGCGCAAAGGACCGCTATGACAGCCTGATCCAGAAGCGGAATAGTCTGGAGCCGAAGGAGGGACTGGCGAAATGATTAACAACGTAAGAGAAAGAAATCCCATGCCGGAGCAGCCCCGCGAGGTCCGTTGCTCCAACTTCGATGAAGTGGCACTGGGTTATACCGAGGCCGACGCCATCCGCGAGGCCATGCGGTGCCTGAACTGCCGCAAGCAGCCCTGCGCCGCCGGCTGCCCCATCCATCAGCGCATCCCTGAGTTTATCGCCAAGGTCGCTGAGGGTGATTTCGAGGCCGCCTATGACATCATCACCGTGAGAAGCACCATGCCTTCCATCTGCGGCCGTGTCTGCCCCCAGGAGCAGCAGTGCGAAAAGAACTGCGCCCATGGTGTGCGCGGCGAGGCTGTGGGCATCGGCCGTCTGGAGCGCTTCGTGGCTGACTGGCACGCAGCCCGCCATGGCATCGATGCCCCCGCTGTGGAGAAGAAGGGCAAGAAGGTCGCCGTCATCGGTTCCGGTCCTGCCGGCATCGCCTGCGCCGGGGATCTGGCTCTACTGGGCTATGATGTGACCGTGTTCGAGAAGCTGTCCTATGTGGGCGGCATCCTGACCTACGGCATCCCCCAGTTCGTCCTGCCCAACAGCGTGGTGGACCGGGAGATCGAGACCCTGAAGGCCCGCGGTGTGGAGATTCTCACCGGCAGCGCCATCGACAAGGACAAGAGCGTAGATGACCTGTTTGCCGCCGGTTATGACGCCATCTTCGTTGGCAACGGCGCCGACGTGCCCCAGACCCCCCGTGGCCTGGACACCTCTTTGGAGGGCGTGTGGTCTGCCAACGACTACCTGACCGAGGTCAACCTCAACGGTGCCAACCTGCCCGAGAGCATCAAGAACGCCAAGCGCGTCCTGGTGGTCGGCGGCGGTAATGTGGCTGTGGACGCGGTCCGCTGCGCCCGCCGTCTGGGTGCGGAGACCATCATGGTCTACCGCCGTACCATCGCTGAGGCTCCCGCCCGCCGCGATGAGATCGCCCACACCTACGAGGAAAACATCGAGATTCGCGAGCTGACCAACCCTGTGGAGTGCTACAGCAAGAACGGCGTTCTCACCGGCGTCCGCTGCGAGAAGATGCTCCTGGGCGATCCTGACGAGTCCGGCCGCCGCCGCCCCGTCAGCACCGGTGAGTTCATCGATGTGGAGTGCGATAACCTGGTCATTGCCACCGGTACCTCCTACAGCGAGGACGTGGTGGACACCACCAAGGGCATTGAGAAGGACAAGTGGGGTGGTATCGCCACCGATGAGAACGGCAAGACCAGCCGTCCCGGTGTGTTTGCCGGCGGCGACGCCGTTACCGGTCCTCAGACCGTGGTCAAGGCCATGGGCGCCGGCAAGAAAGCTGCCGTGAGCATCGACGCTTACCTGTCTGCGAAATAAGAAGCATACTGATTCACCATCCATAACGGCAGGGCCGGGGAGACGCAGGTGCGTCCCCCGGCCTTGTCGTTGTCTGTCTTTTCTGAGATAAGGAGGACAACGTGAATTACAACAACAAAAAGCCAGCGGGCCACGAGAGAATATTTTCTCTTGCGGCCCACTGACTTTTATGGAAATATGTTAAAGTGAGGTTAAGCATAGACTTCCTTCGCCATCCGCAGGGCGGCCCAGGCTTTGGGCCAGCCGGCGTAAAAGGCGGCGTGGGTCAAAATTTCGGCCATTTCCTCGGCGGTCACGCTGTGGTTCTTGGCGTTCTGGATGTGGAATTTCAGGGAGCTGTCCAGAATGCCGCTGGCCATGAGCACTGTGACCGTGACGATGGAGCGGTCACGGGCGGACAGCTTGTCCTCTCTGGACCAGACTTCGCCAAAGAGCACGTCGTCGTTGAGCTCTGCGAATTGGGGGGCGAACTGACCCAGTTCATCCCGTCCGGCAGTTACTTTTGCCATGAGAAAGCATCTCCTTTTTGCGATTTCCGATTAGACTTTCAAGGTGGAGAGGAACTCGATCGTCTCCGGGTCCTGGTGGGAGAGGAAGGCGCTCTCGCCATCGTCCAGGGCGCGGATGGCGGCCAGATCCTCTGCGTCCAGCTGGAAGTCGAAGACCTGGAGGTTCTCGATCATCCGCTCCTTGTGGGTGGACTTGGGGATGACCACCACATCGCTTTGCAGCAGGAAGCGCAGGGCGACCTGGGCAACCGTCTTGCCATGCTTGGCGGCGATCCTGGTCAGGACGGGGTGGGTGAAGAAACCCTTCTTGCCCTCGGCAAAGGGGCCCCAGGACTCATGCACCACGCCATACTTTTTCATAATTTCGTGAGCGGCGGCCTGCTGGAAGAAGGCGTGGGTCTCCACCTGGTTCACCATGGGCTTGATCTCCACGAACTTGCACAGGTCCACCAGACGGTCGGGGAAGAAGTTGGAGACACCGATGGCCCGGAGCTTCCCGGCCTTGTAAGCCTCCTCCATGGCCCGCCAGGTGCCATAGTAATCGTTGAAGGGCTGGTGGATGAGCAGCAGGTCGATGTAGTCCATCTGGAGCTTTTTCAGGGACTCATCGATGGAAGCCTTGGCCTTTTCGTAGCCGCCGTTGGAGATCCAGACCTTGGTGGTGATGAACAGATCTTCACGGGGCACGCCGGATTCCTTCACGGCCTGGCCCACGCCCTCTTCGTTACAGTAAGCCTGGGCGGTATCGATAGAACGATAGCCCACGTCGATGGCTTCCTTGACGCACCGGGCGCACTCGGCGGGATCGACCTGGTACACGCCATAGCCCAGCATGGGCATCTTCACGCCGTTGGATAACGTTGCATACAGCATAGAAAGTTCCTCCTGTCAAATGAAAATGATGGGTTTGATGATGAAATGGGATCAGGTGGTTTCGGGCTGTAACGGCCCGTAGAAATAGGAAGCGGTCGCGCCGCCGTCGATGAGAAAATCAGAGCCGGTGATAAAGGCCCCCTGGGGGCTGAGCAGCAGCTCGGCTACATGCGCCACTTCGTCGGCGGTACCGGGCCGTCCGGCGGGGCACTTGGCGAACATGTTCTTGTAGAACTCCCCACGCGGCCCGTTGAACTCATCCAGGGCCAGGGGCGTGACGATGATGCCGGGGGAGATGGAGTTGATCCGTGCTCCCCGCTGCCCCCACTTGACCGCCTCGGCCATGACGCGCTTTTCGTTGCAGCGCTTGGCCAGCTGATAGGCGTGCAGGGTATCCCGAATCTGTTCCGGCTGGAGCAGGGGAAGGGAGAGTAATTCTTCCGGCGGGGTGCAGGCCAGCTGACGGTCTTCCTCCGGGGTGAGCTGGGGCATCCGGTGCCCGGATTGGCTGGAGATGGTCACGCCCACGCCGCCGGGGGCGATCACTTTCCCGACCTCTTCCAGCAACATGGCGGTGCCGTAGAGATCGACCTTCAAAATGGACTCGATCGGTGCTTGGCTGGGGGAGATACCAGCGGCATTGATCAGTGTGGTGATCGGCCCATAGCTCTGCGCCTTTTCCAGCAGGGCAAGGATGGAGGCGCGGGAGGAGAGGTCCATCTCCGCCGCTTCCGCGTCAAAGCCCGCTTGATTCAGCAGGTCGGCGGCTCGCTGTGCGTGGGCCAGAACTTTATCGCCGATCAAAATTTTCTTGCCGGTCCCGACCCGGCGGGTGATGGCCAGGCCGATCTGACCGGCACCGGTCAAAAGCAATACGTCTTTTTGCATGGTGCGGTTTCCTCCTGCGCTTAGGGTTTTATGTCGTTCAGCCATTGGTCCAGCATCCGCTCTTCTCGGCAGACGGAGGTGCCGTGGATGGCCAGCCCCTTCTTGACCGTGGCTTTGGGGGCTAGGCGGCGGATGTCGGCCTCACTGCGGCCCAGGCCGCTGCCCTCATGGGTGCAGAAGGGGCAGATGGTTTTGCCAGAAAAATCAAAGGCATCTAAAAAGGTGAAGACGTGCATGGGCATGGTCCCCCAGTAGTTGGGGTAGCCCAGGTAGATGGTGTCATATTGGTCCAGACTCTCCGGCAGGGCCTTGAGCGCAGGGCGGGCGTCCGCCCGCTGGTCCTTCTGGGCCTGCTGGATGCATTCGTTATAATCGTCTGAGTAGGGGACAGCAGGCTCCAGGCGGAACAGGCCGGCCCCTGTGATGCTCTGCAAGCGCTTGGCCACGACCTCCGTGTTGCCCACGGCCAGGGTCTTAATGGCGCCGCTGACGTAGTTTTCTCCGGCGCGGGAGAAATAGACAATGAGTGCTGACATAGCAAGTCTCCTCTGTGGTTCTTTGGATACTGCTATTTTAGCGCGCATTGACTTGACAGGGAAGAATTCTTTTTGTACCATGGTTATAACGAAAGGTTAGAACAGACAGGGGGCAGAACCGATATGTATAACCGTCAGTTAGCGGTGTTTGTCCAGGTGGCGGACAGTGGCAGCTTCAACAAAGCCGCCGAGCATCTCTTTCTATCCTCCACGGCCATCATCAAGCAGATCAACGCCTTGGAGCGGCATCTGGACCTGACCTTGGTCCAGCGGAGCAACCATGGTGTTACGCTGACCGAGGCCGGGAAAATCATTTACCGTTACGCCAAGGAGATGATCGCTACCTCCGAAAAGGCCATTCAGGAAGCGCGCATGGTCAC
>CAVCXN010000202.1:0-3652 GCA_963606215.1 uncultured Mycoplasmatota bacterium
CCTTTATGGTTTTCACATGGAGCAAAACAGGGCCGTTGACCTGAGAGGCATAGTCCAGCAAACGGGTCAGTGTTCGCACGTCATGGCCGTCTACGGGTCCCATATACTGAAAACCCATATCTTCAAACATGCTACACGGCAGCAGGCTCGTTTTGATCGCGTCCTTGATTCCATGAAACACCCGGTGCAGGGCGCGCCCCGGTGGGGTGGCGTTCATGATTTTTCGATAAACTTCTCTGGCCCGCAGATATTGTGGTTTCAGCCGCTGCTTGGCCAAATGCTGGGCTACGCCGCCCATGCTGGCGTCGATCGACATCCCGTTGTCATTGAGGATGACGACCAGAGGCTCCCCGCTCTGCCCCGCCATAGAGAGGCCCTCATAGGCCAGGCCACCCGTCAAAGAGCCGTCGCCCAACAGGGCAACGACCTTATAATCTTCTCCTGACTGCGTTCTGGCAATGGCCATACCAAGGGCAGTAGAAACCGCAGTAGAAGCATGGCCAGCAATGCAAGCATCGTGAATCGACTCTGCGGGCTTTGGAAACCCGGCGATACCGCCAAAGGTCCGCAGCGTTTCCATTTGGCCGTTGCGACCGGTCAGCATTTTATGTACGTAGCACTGGTGCCCCACGTCAAACACCAAGCGGTCCCGGCTGGTGTCGTACACACGGTGAAGCGCGACCGTCAGCTCAACGGCCCCCAAGTTCGATGCCAGATGTCCACCCGTCTGCGAGACGACCTGAATAACCCGGCGGCGGAGGGTTTTGCAAAGCGCCTCTGCTTCCTGGTCACTGATGCTCACCAAGGAGGAGTATTCCTTCCATTGATTCAAAATCATTCCTCCTTTGATGGGAGTGATAGGCCGGACTCACTTGTTCCGCCCAGCCAGCAAACGGGCCAACCCGCAGAGAAATTCACTGCCAGAATAGGGGGCCAGAATGTCAATGGCTTCCGCTGTCAGTTCTTCGATCCATATCTGACAGGCTTCCAGCCCCTTGCAGGCAACGAACGTGGATTTTTGATTGGCCTGGTCGGAGCCGATGGGCTTTCCAAATTCAGCTTCATCGCCCAAAACATCCAAAACATCATCCCGGACCTGAAAAGCCAGGCCCACTTTTCGGGCATAGGCCGCCGCTGCATCTTCCTCAGCCTGAGAACTTCCCGCGGCAATAGCCCCCAGTCGGGTCGCCGCTTCGATCATGCAGCCGGTCTTGAGGGACTCGATGGTGATGATCTCCTCTGCGTTCAGGGATCTCCCCTCCCCTTCCAGGTCTAACACCTGCCCACCGACCATACCGGCAGGTCCAGCTGCTTGGGCCAGGACAGCAATCGCCCGCTGGACACGTTCAGCCGGAAGCGCAGCACTTGCCAGCGTACCGAATGCGGCGGTCAAAAGTCCGTCTCCCGCCAACACAGCGTTGGCCTCTCCAAAGACCTTATGATTGGTCGGCTTGCCCCGGCGAACATCATCGTCATCCATACAGGGCAGATCGTCATGAATGAGCGAATAGGTATGCAACATTTCCAGGCCGCAGGCAAAGGGAAGGGCATCCTCAGCCTGTCCTCCAAACAAACGGCACACGGCCAGCGTCAGCACAGGACGAATGCGTTTTCCTCCGGAGAGCAGACTGTAAGACATGGCGTCCTTCAACACGCCATAGGTCGGCCACTGGGCCGCGTATTGGGTCAGGGCTTCTTCAATCAGGGCTTGATCCACCCACAGTTGTTCATGTAATTCCATAGGATCACGCCTCCGTGGTAAAGGGGACTTCTGTCAGCGCACCGTTTTGGTCGGTGCGCAGCTTGGTCACTTTTTGTTCCGCTTTGTCCAGCATCGTCGTGCATTGCTTCATCAGCTTGGCCCCCTCTTCATAGAGAGAAAGAGAGGCATCTAAGGCATGGTCGCCCGTCTCCAGCTGAGAAACGATCTCCTCCAGTCGGCCCATGGCCTGCTCAAACGTCAGCTTTTTTTCCGCCATCGGTGTTTCTCCTTTCCCGTTGCGGTGCAGGTGATGGTGCCGTCCGAAACACGGACTTGCAAGCTCTCCCCTGCTGTTACCTGCTGTATGGTCGAGACGACGGTACCGTCGTCTTTTTGTGTCATGGAATAGCCCCGGGCAAGTACCTTAAAGGGGCTGAGTGCTTCCAGAGAAGCAGCCAAACGTCCTATCTCATGGCGGCTGAGCTGTAATTGCTGCTCCATGCCACGGACCAAGCGCTGCTGCTGAAGCTCCAACTGCAAGCGTTTTTCCTGGATTGCCCGAAGGGGCGACTGAAGAAATGGGCTGGCTTGCAGGCGAGTGAGCCGATCCTGACGGCGCTGAAGCACACGGTCCATGGCCTTGTCCAAACGGGCCTGTAAATGATCCAACGCTTGCCGCAGCTCATCCTGATCCGGTACCGCCAGCTCCGCTGCGTTGGAGGGAGTAGAGGCCCGTTGATCTGCCACAAAATCAGCGATGGTCACATCCGGCTCGTGTCCCACCGCAGAGAGCACCGGAATATGGGAGTGGAAAATGGCCCGGGCGACTTCTTCCTCATTAAAGGCCCATAGGTCTTCCATCGAGCCGCCGCCCCGTCCGGTAATGATCAGGTCTGCAATTTCTAAGGCATTGACCAAGTCCAACGCCTGACAAATTTCTTCCGGCGCTTCCGCCCCCTGCACTCGCACCGGCACAACGATAACCTTACTCATCGGCCACCTGGCCCCTAAAATACGGATCATATCGCGCACAGCGGCCCCCGCCGGAGAGGTGATCAGGGCAATGGTTTTCGGATAAGCCGGCAAAGGCTGTTTCTTCGCCGGGTCAAAAAGCCCCTCTTTGTGTAGCCGGTTTTTCAGCTGCTCAAAGGCATAGGCCAATTCCCCTACCCCATCCGGAACCATCGTCTGGCAATAAAGTTGGTAAGCTCCGTCTCGTGGGAACACGGACACTCGGCCAGATACCACAACCTTCACGCCATTTTCTGGCCGGAAGCGCAGAGAAGAAGCCTCGCGGCGAAACATCACACAGCGCACACTGCTCTCTGCATCCTTGAGCGAGAAATAATGGTGTCCAGAAGGATAGGTTTTATAATTTGAAATTTCACTGCGCACCAACACCTGGGACAGCAACCGATCTCGGTCCATCAGTCCCTTGACATATTGATTCAGCGCAGTGACCGTAATGGGTTCTATCATCATATGTAGTCCTTTGCGTGGTGCGCCCGCCAGGTCAGGATAGCAACGCCCATGGCGTTATCCGTGGAAAAACGAGGCTCTGCAAAAACGGTACCGCAGCTCCGGATCATCGTCTCCCGCAGCAGTTGGTTCGATGCCACCCCACCAGCACACAGCACAGGTAGACCGGGGTATTTCTCCAATGCCTGACGGGTGGCCTTCTTTACTCCGCCAATGATAGAAGCCAGAACATACCAGCAAATATCGGCCGGAGATGCCCCGCTATCCGCCAGAGCATTCATTTTATTTTCGATTCCAGAGAAAGAAAAGACGCTATCTTTTACTTTGACGCGAAAGCTCTCTTTTTTCTCTGCTTGCAGTGAGAGCGCATCTACTGCCTTTCCTGCCGGGAAAGCAAGTCCTAAGCGCTTTCCGGTGCGGTCGATCAGCTGCCCAGCGGAGATATCAGATGTTCCGCCGATGCAGGTGGCC
>CAVCXN010000203.1:0-8289 GCA_963606215.1 uncultured Mycoplasmatota bacterium
AGCCGTGGTTGGTCAAGTAGACTGCGTAGAGGTTGGGGTGGTGGGCGATGAGCTTGGCCCCGGAGAGCACATGGTCCCCGAAGGGCCAGTACATATGGGGATAATCCTTGGAGATATCCAGCGACATACCGGGCAAATGGCCCAGAGTCATCACTTTATAGCCCCGCTGGAGCAGCATCTCCGGGATGCCCATGTTCAGGACGGGGTCGGAAATGCCGTAGTTTCTCGTGATGATCACCAGCACCTTATCCTCCGGCCGCAGGGAGGCCAGCATTTCCCGACCCAGAGCCTCCACGCCCTCCGTGTATTTCTTCACAGCCAGGGCACCCTTTGCCAGACCTGGCAGGCAGCGAATTTTGGGGAAGCCCAGGGACTTGCCCACGTCCAGCATCGCCAAGGCCATCATCTTGGCCCCCAGATCCAGGTCCAAAATGGGGCTGAGCAGCTGAATGCCCCGCTCTGCCAGACCCAGATTGTCAAAAACGGCTTTGGCCGCCATCTGCATGTACGGGCAGGCATAGTTATGGACGGCGTGGGAATGGGGGTGACGGATGGTGTGGATGGAGGGCAGGAAGATGTAGTCCACCTTCTGCTCGGCCAGCTGCATCATGTGGCCGTAGATGAGCTTCACCGGGTAGCACGTCTCCCCCTGGGCGTACTGCTGGGAGAGCTGAATTGTCTCCTCGTTGGTGGGGCGGGATAGAATTACATTATAGCCTAAATTCTTGAAAAATGCATTGACCAGCGGGAAGAATTTGAACATGACCAGGGTCAGCGGCACGCCAACGGTCTTTTTGTGAGGGTCGATCCGCCCGTCGTAGTCCTCCACGGCCAGCTGGCCGGCCTTTCGATAAAAGGCTTTGTTCCGGCTGATCTCCTCGCTGGTGACGGTGTGCTGTTTCTCCTGGCTGGAAAAGTCAAAGCCCAGGAACGCACTCGTCCCCGTGCCCACAGCTTCCTTAGCCAGCAGCGCCGCACCAAAGGCCCCGGAGATGGAAAACACCGGCGAGACACGGACCCGCTCGCCGTAAGCGCTCTGAAATGCCGCCACGATGCCGGGGTTATAGTCCACGCCCCCTTGCAGAACGATCTTCTCTCCCACCGGCTTGCCGCCCACAACCTTGTGGAGATAATTCTTCACGATGGCGTGGCACAGGCCAGCGGCGATATCCGCCTGAGAACAGCCCCGGGCCTCGGCCTGGGCGATGGATGTCTCAATGAACACCGTGCAGCGCTCCCCCAGGTCGCAGGGCTGGCCGCCGCGCAGGGCCAGGGGGCCAAACTCCGCCAGAGGGATGCCCATCCGGGCGGCCTGTTCTTCCACAAAAGAGCCTGTTCCGGCGGCGCAGATTTTATTCATCTGGAACTCCGCCACCTGGCCATTTTTCAGGGAAATGTACTTGCTGTCCTGGCCACCGATTTCAAACACCGTGTCCGCCTCCGGCACCCAGTGGGTGGCGGCCCGGGCCTGGGCGGTGATCTCGTCGCGGATGGCGTCGGCCCCCATCATGCGGCCCATGCGCTCCCGGCCGGAACCGGTCACGCCCACGCCCCGCACCGGGAAGCTGCCATAGGTCTCCTGAATGGCGTTCAGGCCACGCCGCACGGCTCCTTCCGGGTCCCCGGCGGTCCGAAGATACTGAAAGTCGATCAGCGCCCCGTCCGCCCCCATCAGCACCAGGTCCGTGCTGGTGGAGCCGATGTCGATGCCGAGATAGGCCCCTGCTTCGGGCATGATCTTGGTGCAGGCAGGCTCGGAAAGATCGGTCCCGTCCGCCAAGACCAGCTTGGGTAAATTTCCCCCGGCCGCAGACTGCGGCTCCGGCTGAGACAGGGCCGTGAGCAGCGCCTCGGCAGAGAGGGACCGTTCCGCCTGCTCTGCCGCACCCAAGGCCGCCGCAAACCGGGCGTGCTCCGGTACGATCAGCTCCTCCGGCTGCAAATGGAAGTAACGACGAATGGCCTGGATCACGCCGATGTTCTGGGTCACACCGCCGCAAAAGGCCACGGGCTTCTCCACAGGCAGATTCTTCACGATGGTCGCCTTATAGTTGCGGATCATGGCGTAGCACAGGCCCAGCAGAATGTCCTGCTTGGGCACGCCCTCCTGCTGGCGGTGGATGATGTCCGTCTTGGCAAACACGGCGCACCGACCGGATAGGTTCGGGATTTCCCGCGCCTGGGCCACCAGATCGGAATAGTCCTCAATGGCCAGGCCCAGGCGGGACATCTGGTCCTCAAAAAACGAGCCGGTCCCCCCGGCGCAGTGTTCATTGATGGAAAAGCGGGGAGCCTTTCCTTTCAGATCCGTGATGAACCGGGCGCTCTGGCTGCCGATCTCGATCACGCTGCCCGCATCGGGGACCAGCTGCCGCACCCCCGAGACGATGGCGGGAATTTCCTCGATCTGGTCCAAGTCCGAACATAGGGCCAGAGCTGCGTTCCGGTTGGCTCCCGTCACGCAGACCGCCACCGGCCCGGACAGACCCAGGCTGCCCAGGCCCTCCCGCAGCGTCTCCAGCACCCGGCCATGGTGGGTGGCGCACCAGGTCTGGGAAGCCGCCCCGTCCAACAGCGCCAGCTTGACCGTGGAGGTCCCCAGATCAATTCCTAATTTTTTCATGCAGATCTCCTTCTCTCTCCAGCCGGGCCGAAGCGGAGGGACCGCCTCCGCCCGGCTGTGTCAGCTTAGGGTATGTAGTAAAAATCATCGTCCGGCATACTGCCGCCCACGGCGTCCGGGTTGGAATCGTCAATGATCTGGAGGAAGCCGGACAGGATGTCCTTCATCTCCTGGCCCGTGATGGTGACGATGTTGCACTCCGGGATGGCGTTCTTCGCGATGTCCGGGTTCAGGAAGGTCTCATACTTTTCAGTCCACTGGGCCGCCTCGTCCAGGTGTTCCAGGCAGTAATCCGTGGACTTCTTGGCCATTTCCAGGTATTCTTTGACGGCCTGCTCGTGCTCTTCCAGGAACTTCGTGCGGACCACGGTCACGGTGGTGACGGACTGCGCGCCGCTCTCCACATTCAGGGCATCCCAGGCATCTGTTACGTTGATGGCCACCCGCAGGTCGGGCACCAGCATTTTTGCCACCTCTACAAAGGGCTGGGGCAGCAGAGCGATGGAGTTCGGCTCCTCCTGTAACAGGTTCAGCACTTCAAAGGGCGTGGCCCGGAAGGAAAAATTCACGCTGTCATCCAACTGATAATTTTTCAGCAGGTACTCAAAGGTATACTCCGGAGGGCCACCCTCGCCGATGGAGTAGACGGTGCGCCCGCTCAGGTCCTCCATGCTGTTGATGGAGGGGTCGGTGGTCAGGACATACAGCAGGCCCAGGTTGCCGATGCTGATGACCTTCACCTGCTCCTTCATATCCTCATTATTATATAGGATCGCCGCCACGTTGGAGGGGACGGTGGCAATGTCATAGTCCCCCTGGTTCAGGGAGGCGGAAACGGCCGAGTAATCCACCCCGGCAACCTCAAAGTTATAGTGGTTGAAGGTGTTGCCGTCCTCGTTCTCCTGCATGAACCAGCCCAGGCCCATGGAGGGCGGACCCATGATGAGTCCTACGTTCACGTCCGTGGCTTCGGCGCTGCCCTGTAAATTGGCAGTATCCTCACTGTCGGTGGCTCCCGTGCCGCCGCAGGCGGTCAGGCCCAGGGCGAAGACCAGCGCCAGGCAGCCCGCAAGTAATTTCTTTTTCACGATCTCTTCTCCTTTTTCTTCTTCACGATGACATAGCCCGCACCGGCCGCCGCCACGATGACGATGACGACCACAGCGATGATCGCCCCGGTGTGGCTCTCTTCCGTCTCATTCTCTTCTGCCGCCTCTTCCTCGTTCAGCGCATCGCTGTCGGCGCCCACGGAGGCCATGGCTGCGGAGGCCGCAGATGCGTCCAGCATCTCCAGCTCCACCACGGGCATCTTCCCGCCGTCGGTGGTGTCCACGTTGGAGAGGTTCAGCTCAAAGGTATAGGGCCAGGTGTGCTCCTTGTCCAGGCCGGAAATGGTCATGGCCAGGTCGCCCATCCAGATGTAGGCGGTAAGGTCTTCGCCCTGCATGGTGACGACAGTGCTGTCGCCGGAGAGCTTGCCCAGGTCTACGGTAATAGAGGTGATGGCCCCGTCGTCATCCTTCTGGGTGTCCAGCAGGTTCAGGCCGTGGAGGTCCCGGACGGTCATGACCCGGTCTTTAATGCAAATAGGAATGACGACCTGCGCCGCGCCGTCCTCGGCGATGGTCAGCTCTGCGTTGCCCTCCACGGGGTTCATGGGCGGGAAGGTACTGTTGGTGATGTGGGGGTTCAGAGGCAGGCCGGTGTCGGCTTTGTTGAACCAGATGTTGGCGCTGATGGTATACTTGCCCGCCTTCAGGGTCTTGCCCAGGTGGTCGGTGCTCTCGCCCTTGCCGCTCTTCTCGGCGGAGACAAAGGTCTGATAGGCTTTGTTCAAAGCCGTGGTCTGGGCATCGACGGCGGACTGCTCCTTGGCGGTCATGGCCGCTTTCGCGGTGGTGAGGGCTTTTTTCAGGGTGTCTAATTCATCCTGCGTGACCCAGGTCTTGGAGGGGCTGACATCTTTGCCGTCGGCGGAGACGTGGCTCTCCTGCTCGGCTTTCTCCACGGTGGTGATGATGGCCTTCAGCTTGTCATAGTTCACCGCCGTGCTCTTGTTCTCCGACTTGCCGGAGGAGGCCGTCGTGGTCTGGGAGGAGGAAGACGGCTGGGTGGAAGGCTCCGGCACGCCGGAAAGGTCCACCTGCAAGGTCAGGGGCACGGTCCAGTCCACCCCCAACAAAGTAGGAAACTCGGTGCAGTCGTTAAACACATACGTCCCCGAACGGTCCTTTAATTTCAGGGTCAGGCTGGTGATGCGCCCCTCCCGGCTGGCGGTGCCTTCGCCGTTGGAATAGGTCTTATTGTCCCGGGGCGCGGAAATAATATCTGCGTTGGAGCAGCCGCCGATCTTCTGCAAGGTGAAGACGGGGTTGGGGGTGTCCATGTGCAGGGTCAGGGTGCCGTCGGACGCGACGGTCACGGTGGCGTTGTTGCTCACGGGTTCCGTGGGGGCCTTGGCCTCCACGGAGTCATACCCGTCCGGCACGATGCCCAGGGGGTTGTTGGGGTTGCTGACGTAGGCCGTCACGCCGGGCAGCTGGGTGTTCAGCTCCCCGGGGACGATGAGGTTCGCCGTCACGGTATAGGTCTTCTCCCCCGAGGCGGCGGCGGGGAAGACGCTGGCTGCGGCCACCAGGCAAACGCTCAGCACCGCCGCGCATACTCTCTTGAATCTGTTCACTGTCTCGTTCCTTTCTGCCCTCACTGGGCGAAGCCGCGGTAGAGGAAGGTCACGATCTGCCCGCGGGTGCAGGTCTGGTCCGGACTAAACGTCGTGGCGCTGGTGCCGTTGGTCACGTTCTTCTCCACGGCCCAGGCAACCGCCTTGGCGTAGGAGGCGCCGCTCTTCACGTCCGTAAAGCCGGCGGCCTTGGCTTCGGGGCTGCCTGCCTGCTTCCACATGAATTCCACGGCCATGGCCCGGGTGCAGGGGGCGCTGGGCTGGAAGGTCTTGCCGGAGGCCATGCCTTTCTCCGCCGCCCAGACGCAGGCGTTATAGTAATAGTCGCTGGCTTTCACGTCGGTAAAGGGGTTGCTGCCCGTGGGGGCAGGAGAACCGGCGGCGCGCCACAGGAAGGTAATGATCTGCCCGCGGGTGCAGGTCTGGTCGGGGCTGAAGGTCGTCTTGCTGGTGCCGTTGGTGATGTTCTGCTCCACGGCCCACTGGACCGGCTGGGCATAATAGGCGCTGGACTTCACGTCAGAAAAGCTGGTCTTCCCCGTGCTCACGGCGGAGAGGTCCACGTTCAACGTCAGCGGCACGGTCCACTCCACGCCCAGCAAAGTCGGGAACTCCACGCAGTCCTGGAACACATAGGTCCCGGAGTTGTCTTTCAGCTTCAAAGTCAGGCTGGTGATGCGCCCCTCCCGGCTGGCGGTGCCGTCGCCGTTGGCGTAGGTCTTGCTGTCCCGGGGGGCGGCCAGAATCTCTGCGTTGGAGCAGCCGCCGATCTTCTGCAAGGTGAAGACGGGGTTGGGGGTGTCCATGTGCAGGGTCAGGGTGCCGTCGGACGCGACGGTCACGGTGGCGTTGTTGCTCACGGGTTCCGTGGGGGCCTTGGCCTCCACGGAGTCATACCCGTCCGGCACGATGCCCAGGGGGTTGTTGGGGTTGCTGACGTAGGCCGTCACGCCGGGCAGCTGGGTGTTCAATTCCCCGGGGACGATGAGGTTGGCGGTCACGGTGTAGGTCTGCTCTCCCCCGGCGGCGGAGGCGACGCAGGCCAGGCCCAGGCTCAGGCCCAGGGCCAGGATCAGGGCGGTGATTCGTTTTTTCATGTCATAGCATCCTTTCTCACAGTAGAAATAAATATAGGCACCGGTGCCACCCGCGCCAGATCAGATGGCGCGGGTGGCAGGGTAGCTCACAGAATGAAATTCTTACGGATTCACGAATGACTTACTGGCTGCCGAGCTGACGATAGAGGAAGGTGACGATCTGCCCTCTGGTGCAGCCGGCGTCGGGGCTGAAGGTCGTCTCGCTGGTGCCCTTGGTGATGCCTTTTTCCACGGCCCACTGGATGGCGTCCTTGGCGTAGGAGTCGGCGGCCACGTCGGTAAAGGGGCTGGCGCCCTGGGCGGCGGGGGAACCGGCCAGGCGATACTGGAAGGTCACGACCTGGGCGCGGGTGACGGTCTGGCTGGGGCTGAACGTCGTTGCGCTGGTGCCCTTGGTGATGCCCTGTTCCACGGCCCAGAGGACGGCGTCGTAGAAGTAGTCACTGCTGGTCACGTCGGTAAAGGGGTTCTCCTGGCTGGTGGGAGCGGGGGAACCGGCGGCGCGCCAGAGGAAGGTGACGGTCTGGCCGCGGGTGCAGGTCTGGTCGGGGCTGAAGGTGGTGTCGCTGGTGCCCTTGGTCACGCCCTTGGTGGCGGCCCACTCCACGGCGTCGTAATAATAGGCATCCTTCGTCACGTCCGTAAACAGGCTGGCCCAGCCACCCTTGGGGGTAAAGTCGTCCAGCACGGCAAAGTCCACGGACTCGTCCACGTGCAGGGTGATCTTCCCGTCCTTATACTGGCCGGTCTTCGTCTCACTCTTGCCGCTCTGGTTGGTGAGCTTCACGGACACCGTGCCCTCATACTTGCCGAGGTCGGCCTCAATGGTCACGTCCGCGCCGTCCTTGCTGCTCTTGTCCAGGGTGATCTGCCCCGTGATCTTCCCGCTGGCGTCCTTCTTCACCGTCACCGTAGCGCCGTCGGTGGTGGTCGTTGTCTGGTTGCCGCCGTTACTGATGTTGCCGGTATCGACCTTGCTGCCGTCGGTGGAATCCAGGTCATCCAGGTGGCCGATGGTCAAGGTCAAGGGCTGTTTCCAGTCCTGGCCCAGCAGGGTCGGGAACTCCACGCAGTCCTCAAAGACAAAGGTATAGGTCTTATCCAGGTTGACGCTCTTTGGGATATCGAACGATACCTCGGTGATACGGCCATTTCTGGATTCCTTGTTGACGGTGCTGGTGTATGTCACCTTGTCTCTCTCGATCGAGTCGGTATCTACGGTCACATTTCCGTCTGTGCTGGTTCCTTCAATGGACTGCAACGTAAAGACCGGGTTGCAGACCGTGACCGTCAATGTACGGCTACCGTCGCTGTGGGTCACGAGTTGGGCGTTCTTCACGTTCATGGGAGCGGTAGGCGCACCCTTCTTCTGGGTCCAGCCCTTCGGAACATTGGCAGAAGTAACATTGTTGGGGTTGTCCGGGTTGGTCAGATAGGCCGTCAAACCAAGTACGGTGTTGTTTTCCTTGGCTACATACAGGTTTGCAATGACATCCTCGCTCTCATCCCCGGAAACTGTTCCGCCGCCGCTGCTTCCCTTTTCGATTTTCCAAGAAATCTTGACATCGTCCTGTGTGCCGTCGGACCAGTAATAGCCCTCTTTCAGCTTTGCTACGGCTTCATAGGTTCCGGCCTTGTCGCTCTGATAGGTGCCGCTCAGCTCATACCCTTCTCCTGCTTTCACACCGGTCAGCACAGAACCGTTTGCCGTTAAGCCAGTGACCGCCGTGGGCTTGTCAATGGTTTTTGCATCTGCGGGAATAATCGTCAATGTATTGGGCTGGAGATAGAATGCATAGTTCTTCGCGGAGCCGCCGCTCGGTGTCAATGTATAGGTTCCTATTTGCGACAGGTCAATACCATCCGCAGAAACCGTGGGCAATGTG
>CAVCXN010000204.1:0-2708 GCA_963606215.1 uncultured Mycoplasmatota bacterium
CCTGTGACCCCATGCTTGTAAGGCATGTGCTCTCCCAGCTGAGCTATGCTCCCGATGAAGTTTTATTCTTGTTTGGTGGGCTTCGTGTCGGCCGCACCGCTCAAGCAACGTAGCCTATTATATCCAAGAGTTCCCGGTTTGTCAATAGGTTTTTTCAAAAAAATCAGTTTTTTTGAAATTCTTTTTTTCCACCCATTTTCGCTTGAAAAGGCCCCGTTTTCGCCCCGTTGTGCCCCGCTTAAAGCGAGGCGGCCAGGGCCTCCAGCTCCTCCTTCTCGAAGACGTGGACGGCGTCGCAGAACTGGCAGGTCATCTCGGCTCTGCCCTGCTCGCGGATGAGGTCGGTCAGCTCCTGCTTGCCCATGCTGATGAGGGCGCGGCGCATCCGGTCGCGGCTGCAATAGCAGCGGTACTCCACAGGCACCGTCTCCAGCAGCTCCTGCTCGAAGTCGGCCAGGACCAGGCGCAGCAGGTCCTCGGCGCTGAGACCCTGGCTGAGCTGGGTGGTCACTTGTCCGGCCCTGGCGATGCCTGCCTCGATCTTATCGATGTCCTCGTCGGTGGCCCCGGGGAGAAGCTGGATGAGGTAGCCGCCCGCGACGGCCACAGAGAGGTCCTTGTCCACCAGGACGCCCAGGGCGCAGGCGGTGGGGATCTGCTCGCTCTCGGCGAAATAAGCCGTGATGTCCTCGGCGATCTCGCCGGAGACGAGGGGGATGGTGCCCACATAAGGCTCCTTGAGCTTTAAGTCCTTGATGACGGTCAGGGAGCCGTTGGTGCCCACGGCGGAACCCACGTCCAGCTTGGCGGGGCCTTTCAGGGGCAGCTCGACCAGGCCGTTCTGGACGTAGCCGCGCACGTTGCCGTCGCTGTCGGACACGGCCAGGATGCTGCCCAGCGGTCCCCCGCCGTTGATGCGGAGGGTCACGGAGCCGTCCTTCTCCTTGATCTGCTGGCCCATCATCGAAGCCGCCATCAGGGTGCGGCCCAGGGCGGCGGTGGCCACGGGCAGGGTCTTGTGGATTTCTCTGGCACGCTCCACGATGCCCTTGGCTTGAATGGCCATGGCTTTGATGGGAGCGTCTTTTGCGATCATTCTAATAATAGTATCCATCGGTTCTTCTCTATCCTCGTTTCGTTGTATCGTATCTTATCGCATGTGTTCAATGGCTTCCTCCGGCTTGCGGGCGGTGAAGAAGACCCGCTCTTCCCCCGCCTCCGGCGCGGCGAGATAGCGGTCCCCATGCAGCTGAATGTTGATAAAGCCCACTTTTTGCAGGATTTCCGTCAATTCTTGAACAGAATACGCCCGTTCCTCGTGGACTTCGGAGGAACGGTACCACGCCTCCCCCCCTCGCCGGAAGACATCCATGCCGTAGGTACAGATGGCTTTCTCCGGGTCGTACTCCGTGCGCCAGACGCAGTAGGCGTCGTCCGTCTCATCTAAGAATAGGCCACCGTCCAGGCTTTGTAAATGCTCCGGGGTGTGGACATCGAAGACAAAAAGGCCCCCGGCCTCTAAGAAGAGCCACACGCGCTGAAAGGCTTGCTGCAAACGCTCCGGTTCGGTCACATGATTCACGCTGTCCAGCAGGCAGACGCAGGCATCGATCGTTCCGTATAGGTCCAGCTCCTCCATGCTCTGGCAGAGAAAGATGGGCGGCTCCCCCTCCCCTTCCAGGGATTTCTCGGCGGCCACGGCCAGCATTTCCGGGGAAAAGTCCACGCCGATCACCTCATAGCCCCGCTCAGCCAGCAAAAAAGACATGGTGCCCGTGCCGCAGGCCAGGTCCAGGATCGTGTGGAACGGGTTCCCATGGACCGGACGGGGGGCAAGGGCAAAGAGGGACTCGATAAAATCCGCCCAGGCGGGATAGTCTACATCGGCGGTCATGTCATCGTAGCAGGTGGCCAGGGCGTCGTACGTCTCGCCGCCCTCGTCCCAGTCAGGTTCCCCCTGGAACCGCTCGTCCACGGGTTCATTCCTCTGTGTCACGGTGCTTCTTCTCCTCCCAAATGGGGTCCAGGCGGGGCAGGATGGTCTGGTAGCCGTCCGCGCCGTATTGCAGGCAGCGGTTGACCCGGCTGATGGTGGCGCTGCTGGCCCCGGTGTGCTTGAGGATATCCTGGTAGATCATCCCCTCCCGCAGGTACATGGCTACTTCGATCCGCTGGCCCATGCCTTTCAGCTCCGTGACGGTGCATAGGTCCTCCATGAACCTCCGGCATTCGTCCACGGTCTTTAGCTGCAACAGGCTTTCGTAGAGCAGCTCGTAGTCTTCCTTGGGTGTTTTTTTCATGGGAACACCCCTCCTTTGTGTGATCTGCTTTCATATTTTAGCAAGTTAAATCGTGAATGTAAAGGGAAACTTTCCCCGATTTTGACAAAAATATTGGAATCCATGACATTTTCCCACTTCGCTCTTGCATCTTGAAATACAGAGTATTATAATGAATTGTATTTTTCGGAGTGGGTTCTCCCCGCCGGAAAAAACGAAATAACAATCTATCTTCTCATATATAATAGGAGGGGTTCCTGTGGTAAAAGCGATCGTTGGCGCCAACTGGGGCGACGAAGGCAAAGGTAAGATCACCGACCTGCTGGCGGAGACATCGGATATCGTCGTCCGCTTCCAAGGCGGCGCGAATGCGGGGCACACCATCATCAATGACTATGGCCGCTTCGCCCTGCACACCCTGCCCTCGGG
>CAVCXN010000205.1:0-2286 GCA_963606215.1 uncultured Mycoplasmatota bacterium
GTTTATCATTTTTGTTGAGTAAATTCAACTGTTTTAACTTAAATTCACTTGGGTTAGCGTCAACTTACCTCTTTTTCCGTCATTTTGACAACCAAAAAGTTGACACTTTTTACCTGTTTTATAATTCCATTCTTCTGCTTCTATAACTTATTTTTGCCCCCTAATTACTTTCTTGTGCAACAAAATAACAGCCCGCGGGTAAAAAATCCACGGGCTGTTAGCTTTATTATATTAAAGCGCACGAGAAAACTCGCTGCGAATGTGGCCTTTTCCACCCAGCGCGCGGTCGATCATCGACAAAAATTTCTCTCTGTCGTCCGGCAGCGTTCCCTTCAAGGGAACGTAGTTGGAAGCGTGATTGCTGGTAAAATGGAACGGTCCATAGTCCAGACCAGCCACCAGCGCCCGCGTTTCCTCCAGGTATTCCCGGGGGCTGATGAGCTGGAATTTCCCCTCCTGTACGTCTTTGTACATGGGAGAGTTTGGCTCAGGCATGTAGGACAGACAGGAAACATGATTGGCCTGCATTTTGTTCAGGACCTTGATCGTCTCTTCAATGTGACGCTTGCCGGGTTCGCCGGGACCGGCAAGCCCCAGGATCACCATGACCCAGAGATCGATGCCAGCCGTTTTGAGCATCGACGTTGCTTGAAGCATCTGCTCGGAGGTCACACCCTTATGAACCTTTTTCAGCAGGTCATCCCAGCCGGATTCTACGCCCAAGTAGGCTCGCGTCAATCCCGCCTTACGCAGTTCGTTGAGCTGTTCCTGGCTTTTCGTCATCGTGCTTCGGGTCCCGGCGTAGACCGTGACCTGCCGCAGGTGCGGGAAGGCCGCATATAGAGCCTCCAAGATCTGTAAGAGATGCTCCTGCCGCATCACAATCGCGTCGCCGTCGCAGAGGAAGACTTTATCCACGTTGTTCGGGCCGTAGTATTCCCGGGCCATGGCAATGTCTTCAATGATCTCCTTCATCGGGCGCACATGGAACTTTTTCGTCTTGTACATCCCGCAGAACGTACACTTGTTGTGAGAACATCCCACCGTGCACTGGAGCAGATAGCTGCGCCACTCTCCGGGGGGACGATAGATCTGACCTTCGTATCGCATATACAGATACCTCCTGATTCACTCAGCGCGATCAGCTGAGGGGATGATTTTTTTCAATGCCTTTTCCGCTTTCTTGCGGGGGAGCATCACTTCCCGGCCGCAGCCAGCGCAGCGGAGACGGAAATCCATCCCCACCCGAAGGACCTCCCAGCGGCGGGCGCCACAGGGGTGCTCTTTCTTCATTTCCAACACGTCACCGGGTCGGATATCCACGGTTCTGACACCTCCCTAAATATTTTTGTGCAAAGGATTGAGCCAAAATTTTTCAGGCCCAGACTTTTTCTCAAGGCTCCCGCCAGAACAACGCTTCACTGAGGGCTTTTTTCTCTGGGTCGCTGTTTTGAAACTCAATGTGTCCGGGTCGGGTGCGGGGGGTGAGCCAATCCCGTGCCTTGAGCTGCCGCCGGAGCTGGCGGGCGGTGCCCTGGCTGCCATCGATGATGGTCACGGGGCGGCCGAAGTTTTTGGCGATGGCCCGGCGGAGAAACGGGTAGTGGGTGCAGCCAAGGACAACATATTCTACATCCCGGTTCCGATAGGGGCGAAAGAGGTCCTGCAAATAGGCGTCCAGCGTTTCGTCTTCAAAGTGCCCCTGCTCGATGCGCTCGGCCAGGCCGGGGCAGGGGAGGGAGATGACATCTGCCAGGTCACAGAAGGACGCTGCGAGCTTCTGATATTTGTCCTCCCGGATGGTCAGGGGGGTGGCCATGACCAGCACGGACGAGCCGCTCCCGGCCTGGGCCGCGGGCTTCACTGCCGGTTCAATGCCGATGATGGGTAGCTCCGGGTGGGTCTGGCGCAAAAGCACGATGGCGGAGCTGGTTGCCGTGTTGCACGCTACAACGATGGCTTTCACGCCCTGCTTCAGCAGCCGTTCCGCCGCCGCAACCGACAGCGCCCGCACTTCTTCTAACGGCCGCTCCCCATAGGGGGCGTTGGCGGAGTCGCCGAAGTATAGAAAGTCCTCGTGGGGCAGCAGCTCGGCGCAGGCCCGCAGCACACTGACGCCCCCCAGCCCGGAGTCGAAGACGCCGATGGGCGCCTCCTGTCTGGTAGATCCTTGTTCCACATCCATTCCCCCTTGGGTCACTTGGTTTCTATGGGGGATAGTATAGCACGATTTTGGGCGATGCGCTACTTTTTTGCAAGAAAAAAGCCTCCCTCGTTGGTGGGAGG
>CAVCXN010000206.1:0-10546 GCA_963606215.1 uncultured Mycoplasmatota bacterium
CTTTTCCTATAATCTCTACCAGCTCGTGGGTGAGCTGGACCCTACGGTGAAAGTCATCCGCAACGACGAGCTGACCGTGGAAGAACTGGAAGCCCTGCACCCCGACCGCATCATCCTCTCTCCCGGCCCCGGCCGGCCCGAGGACGCGGGCATCCTCATCGAGACGGTGCAGAAGCTCGGCCCGAAGATCCCCATCCTGGGCGTCTGCCTGGGCCACCAGGCCATCTGCGCGGCCTATGGCGCGACGGTGACGTATGCCAAGCGGCTCATGCACGGCAAGTCCTCTCAGGCGGCGGTGGACTTTAACTGCCCCCTCTTCAAGGGCTGCCCGCCCATGACGCCTGTGGCCCGCTATCACTCCTTGGCTGTAGACGCCAACACCCTGCCGGACTGCCTGGTGCCCATCGCCCACACGGAGGACGGCGAGGTGATGGGGGTCAAGCACCGGGACTATCCCATTTACGGCGTCCAGTTCCATCCCGAGTCCATCATGACGCCCCGGGGCAAGGATATGCTGAAAAACTTTATCGCGCTGAGTAAGGAGGGCGCACAGGCATGATCAAAGAAGCCATTGTCAAAATCGTCAATAAAGAGGACCTGACCTACGACGAAGCCTACGCCGTGATGAACGAGATCATGAGCGGCGAGACTTCCCCCACCCAGAACGCGGCCTTTTTAGCGGCCCTCTCCACCAAGAGCACCAAGGCCGAGACGATCGATGAGATCGCCGGCTGCGCCGCCGCCATGCGGGACCACGCCACCAAAGTGGACACCGGCATGGACATTTTAGAGATCGTCGGCACCGGTGGTGACGGGGCGCAGAGCTTTAACATCTCCACCACGGCGGCCCTGGTCGCCGCCGCCGGAGGCGTCAAGGTGGCCAAGCACGGCAACCGGGCGGCCTCCTCCCGCAGCGGCACGGCGGACTGCCTGGAAGCCCTGGGCGTGAACCTGGACCAGAGCCCGGCCCGCTGTGTGGAGCTGCTGAAGGAAGCAGGCATGTGCTTCTTCTTCGCCCAGAAGTACCACGCCTCCATGAAGTACGTCGGACCCATCCGCAAGGAGCTGGGCTTCCGCACCGTCTTCAACATCCTGGGTCCCCTGACCAACCCCGCCAGCCCAAAGACCCAGCTTTTGGGCGTGTACGATGACTATCTCGTCGCGCCCTTAGCCCAGGTCCTCATCAGCCTTGGCGTGACCCGGGGCATGGTGGTCTATGGGCAGGACAAGCTGGATGAGATCTCCCTCAGCGCCCCCACCTCCGTCTGCGAGATCAAAGACGGCTGGTACCGGGCCTACACCATCCAGCCGGAGGACTTCGGCTTTGCCCGCTGTGAAAAGGCCGACCTGGTCGGCGGCTCCCCAGCGGAGAACGCCGCCATCACCCGGGCCATTCTGTCCGGGGAGGAGACGGGCCACAAGCGCAACGCCGTCCTGCTCAACGCCGGGGCTGCCCTGTATCTGGACGGCAAGGCCGAGACCATGGCCGAGGGCGTAAAGCTGGCCGCCCGGCTCATCGACAGCGGCGCGGCGGGTAAGACCCTGGAAAAGCTCATCGAGGTGAGCAACCGCCCGGAGGCGAACGCATGACCATTTTAGACCAACTGGCCGCCCACGCCCGGGAGCGCGTGGCAGCAGACCAGGAAAAGCACAGCCTGCACGAGCTGAAAGCCCGCTGCAAGCAGGCGGGGAGAGCCGACGGCGCGCGGTTTTTCCAGGCCATGAAACGGCCTGGGATGTCCTTCATCTGCGAGGTGAAGAAAGCCTCGCCCTCCAAGGGCATTATCGCACCGAACTTCCCCTATCTGGACATTGCGCAGGACTATGAGGCGGCAGGGGCGGATGCCGTCTCCTGCCTGACGGAACCCATGTGGTTCTTAGGTTCCGACCAGATTTTTACGGAAATTCGCCAGACCATCTCCCTGCCCATGATCCGCAAGGATTTTACCGTGAGCGAGTATCAGATTTACCAGGCCCGTCTCATGGGCGCAGACTGCGTGCTGCTCATCTGCGCCCTGCTGGACACGGCGACCATCGCCAAGTACCTGAGGCTCTGCGACGAGCTGGGCCTGTCCGCGCTGGTGGAGGCCCATGACGAGCGGGAAATTCGCTCCGCCATCTCCGCCGGGGCCAAGATGATCGGCGTGAACAACCGAAACCTGAAAGATTTCTCCGTGGACTTCACCAACGCCGCCCGCCTGCGGGACCTCATTCCGCCCGAGGCGGTGTATGTGGCCGAGAGCGGCGTGGCCCGGCCCGCTGACGTGGCCGCCCTGAGGTCCATCGGAGCTGACGCGGTGCTCATGGGGGAGGTCCTCATGCGCGCCAAAGACAAGGGCGCTATGCTGGCGGCCCTGCGGGAGGCATCGAAATGACCAAGATCAAGCTCTGCGGCCTGTCCCGACCGGAGGACATTGCAGCCGCCAACCAATTAAACCCGGATTACATCGGCTTTGTGTTTGCCCCAAAGAGCAAGCGCTATGTCAGCCCCGCCCAGGCTGCCCAGCTGAAAAAGCAGCTGGCCCCCGGGATCCAAGCGGTGGGCGTGTTCGTGAAGGAGGACCCGGAGACAGTCGTCCATCTCTTGGAGGACGGCGTCATCGACGTGGCCCAGCTCCACGGGGGCGAGAGTGAAGCCTATCTCCGCACCCTGCGGCAGCACACCCACAAGCCCATCATTCAAGCCTTCCGGGTGGATACCCCGGAGGACCTGGAAAAGGCCCAGGCCAGCTCTGCCGATTACATCCTCCTGGACTCCGGCGACGGAGGGACAGGGGAGACGTTCGACTGGTCCCTGCTGGCCGGAGCGACCCGCCCCTATTTCCTGGCGGGGGGCCTGAATCCGGAGAACGTCGGCGGGGCCGTGGCCAAATTAAAGCCCTACGCCGTGGATGTCAGCTCCGGCATCGAGACAGACGGCAGGAAAGACCCGGAGAAGATGAAAAGCTTTGTCCGCGCGGTGCGCGGCGCAGCCGGAGAGGAGAGAGACGCATGACCAACCCCAAGGGGCGTTTTGGGGTCCACGGGGGCCAATACATCCCCGAGACCCTGATGAACGCTGTGATTGAGCTGGAAGAAGCCTACAACTACTATAAGAAAGACCCGGAATTCAACCGGGAGCTGACGGAGCTGTTTAACGAATACGCTGGCCGTCCCTCCCGCCTCTACTACGCCAAGCGCATGACAGAGAATCTGGGCGGCGCGAAAATTTACCTCAAGCGCGAGGATCTGAACCACACCGGCGCCCACAAGATCAACAATGTTTTGGGCCAGGCCCTTTTAGCCAAGAAGATGGGCAAGACCCGCCTCATCGCCGAGACGGGCGCGGGACAGCACGGCGTGGCCTCTGCCACCGCCGCGGCCCTGCTGGACATGGAATGTGTGGTCTTCATGGGCGAGGAGGATACGATCCGCCAGGCCCTGAACGTCTACCGGATGCGCCTGCTGGGGGCCACCGTCGTTCCCGTCACCACCGGCACGGCGACCCTGAAGGACGCCGTGTCCGAGGCCATGCGGGAGTGGACCAGCCGCATCAGTGACACGCACTACTGTCTCGGCTCTGTGATGGGTCCCCACCCCTTCCCGACCATCGTGCGGGACTTCCAGGCTGTCATTTCCCGGGAGATCAAGCAGCAGATGCTGGAAAAGGAGGGCAAGCTGCCCGACGCCGTGCTCGCCTGCGTGGGCGGCGGCTCCAACGCCATCGGCAGCTTCTACCACTTCATCGACGAGCCGGGGGTCGCCCTCATCGGCTGTGAGGCCGCCGGACGCGGCGTGAACACGGCGGAGACGGCCGCCACCATCGCCACCGGTCGCCTGGGTATCTTCCACGGTATGAAGTCCTACTTCTGTCAGGATGAGTACGGCCAGATCGCCCCGGTCTACTCCATCTCCGCCGGGCTGGACTACCCCGGCATCGGCCCGGAGCACGCCCACCTGTATGACATTGGCCGCGCCCAGTACGTCCCCGTCACCGACGACGAGGCCGTGGACGCCTTTGAATACCTGGCCCGCACCGAGGGCATCATTCCCGCCATTGAGTCCGCCCACGCCGTGGCCCACGCCAGAAAGCTGGCCCCCACCATGGGCAAGGACCAGACCATCGTCATCACCATCTCGGGCCGCGGGGACAAGGACTGCGCCGCCATCGCCCGCTACAAGGGGGAGGATCTGCATGAGTAAGATCAAGACAGCATTTGAAAACGGCAAGGCATTCATCCCCTTCCTCACCTGCGGGGACCCGGATTTAGAGACAACCGCCGCCGCCGTCCGTGCCGCTGCCGCGAATGGGGCGGACCTCATCGAGCTGGGGATCCCCTTCTCGGACCCCACCGCCGAAGGCCCTGTCATCCAGGCGGCCAATCTGCGGGCGCTGACCGCCGGGACCACCACGGATAAAGTGTTTGACCTGGTCCGGGACTTGCGGAAGGACGTGACCATCCCGCTGGTCTTCATGACCTACGCCAACGTCCTCTTTTCCTACGGCGCAGAAAAATTCATCGCGACTTGTCAGGAGATCGGCATTGACGGCCTGATTTTGCCCGACCTGCCCTATGAGGAAAAGGACGAGTTTCTGCCCCTGTGCCGTCAGTATGGGGTGGATCTCATCTCCATGATTGCGCCCACCTCGGAAAACCGCATTGCGATGATTGCAAAAGAGGCGGAGGGCTTTTTGTACTTAGTCTCCAGCCTGGGCGTTACCGGCACCCGGAGCGAGATCAAGACAGACCTGGCCTCCATCGTAAAGGTTGTTCGGGAGAACACGGACCTGCCCTGCGCCATCGGCTTCGGCATCTCCACCCCGGAGCAGGCCCGCGCCATGGCGACCCTGTCCGACGGGGCCATCGTCGGCTCGGCCATCGTGAAGCTCGTGGCCCAATACGGCAAGGACGCCCCGGAGGAAGTGGGGAAGTACGTGAAGACCATGAAGGACGCACTGCGCTGAGTTTTTAGTAAGCCAAAAGCAACTGCCCGCGCCGGAAACAAAGATTTCCGGTGCGGGTTTTTGATTTCCGGGAAAAAGGGAGAAATTCTACCCTGGGAGGAAGTTTTTCTTGTAATTTGGGGCAAAGAGTGGTACACTGCAACCGACAATTTAATAATGGGAGACGCTATTTTTGTTGTAACGCCGCGGTACACGCGGCGGAAGGAGAAGTTGAAATGAAAAAACGTATTTTCGCACTTTTCCTGTCGGTCCTGCTCCTGGCTACTGTACTCTGCGCCTGCGGAGACACCAAGCAAGAGGAAGCGGGCGGGGTCGGCAGCGACGGAACCAGCTCTTCCGGAGCAGTGGTTGACGGCGGTGAGATGGTCGTCGGCATTGCGCAAGACCTGGGAGACAGTCTTGACCCGTATCAGATGACGGCTGCAGGAACCAGAGAGGTCTTATTTAACATCTATGAGGGCCTGGTCAAGCCCAACGCCAGCGGCGAGTATGTGCCTGCTGTGGCTTCCGACAGCACCGTGTCGGAGGATGGCCTGACCTATACCTTCCCCCTGCGGGAGGGCGTGCTGTTCCACAACGGCGCAGCCGTCACCACCGATGATGTGATCTATTCCTTCGAAACCTGCGCCGAGACCACGGTAGACACTGCCCTGGCCGAGGCGCTTTCTTCTGTGAAAGATATTACGGCTGACGGCAGCACCGTGACCATCACCCTGTCTGAGGCCAACCCTGACTTCCTGTCCTATGTGGGCATGGTGTACATCGTTCCGGCAGATTATACCGACGAGGCCACCTCTCCTGTGGGCACCGGCCCCTTCAAGTTCGTGTCCCGTTCTGTCCAGGAGAACCTGGTGGTGGAGAAGTTCGCGGACTACTGGGGTGAGGGAGCTTCTCTGGACAAGGTCACCTTCAAGATCTATGAGGACACCAACGCCCTCATGTCCGCCCTGAGCGCAGGCTCTGTGGACATGGCCCTGCACCTGACCATCGATCAGGTGGACACCATCGGCCCCGGTACCTACAAGACCCTGGAGGGCACCATGAACCTGGTTCAGGCCCTGTATCTGAACAACGCCGTGGAGCCCTTCAACAACGAGAAGGTCCGCCAGGCCATGTGCTACGCCGTGAACGTGGACGAGATCCTCAAGCTGACCAGCGAGGGCCACGGCACCAAGATCGGCACCTCCATCTACCCCGCCTTCACCAAGTACTTTGACGAAAGTCTGGCTGACGCCTATCCCTACGACGTGGACAAGGCCAAGGAGCTGCTGGCTGACGCCGGGTACGCCGACGGGTTCTCCATGACCATCACCGTTCCCTCCAACTACACCCCCCACATGAACGTGGCCCAGGTGCTGGTGGAGCAGCTGGCCAAGGTGGGCATCCAGGCCACCATCAAGCCCGTGGAATGGGAGACCTGGCTGTCTGAGACCTACACCAACCGCAACTTTGAGAGCACGGTCATCGGCTTCGACGCCGCTACCCTCAGCGCGGGCGCCCTGCTCAACCGCTGGATGAGCGACAACGACAAGAACATGATCAACTACAACAACCCCGAGTACGACAAGGTCATGCAGGAGGCCAACGCCTCCACCGACGACGCCCAGCAGACCGAGCTGTACAAGCAGGCCGCTGCCATGCTGTCTGAGACGGCTGCCAACGTGTACATCCAGGACCTGGCGGACTTCGTGCTCCTCAAGAGCGACCTGGACGGCTACCAGTTCTATCCCCTGTATGTGATGGACCTGTCCACCGTTCACTATGTCCAGTAATTTTTAATTTGAACGAATTTGCCTGAAACGGAAAGGAGGGCGGGAAGATGAAATACATTCTGCGAAAGCTAACCACTCTCATTATTACATTGTTCATCGTTTCGCTTCTTGCCTTCCTCGCCTTTCAGGTCATCCCCGGCTCCCCAGCCAGCACGATGTTAGGCACCAACGCCACCCCGGAAGCAGTGGCGGAGCTGGAGGCCGAGCTGGGCTTGGACGACCCGGTTTTGCTCCGCTATGGCCGCTGGGTCACAGATTTTGTCCGGGGCGACTGGGGCACGTCGTACAGCTACAACATGCCCGTGAAAGATATGGTCCTGGAAAAGCTGCCCGCCACGGCCGCGCTGGTCCTCATGGCCTTTGGCATCACCGTTGCCGCTTCGTTCCCCCTGGGCATCCTGGCGGCGAAGCGGGAGGGGAGCTGGCTGGATAAGTTCATCACGGTCCTAAACCAGATCTGCATGTCTATCCCCCCGGTTTTCGTGGGCATCCTGCTCTGCTTCCTCTTCGGCATCACCCTGCGGGTCTTTGTGCCGGGAAACTTTGTGACCTTCCACGACAGCCCCGGGCAGTTCTTCCTGTACATGCTCTTCCCGGCTTTGTCCGTGGCCCTGTCCCGCATTGCCATGACGGTGAAAATGCTTCGCTCGTCCATCTTAGACGAGATGAACAAAGACTACATCCGCACGGCCTTCAGCCGGGGCCGCACCCGGGCCGACGCCCTGAAGCACCACGCCCTGCGCAACGCCATTATTCCCGTCATTGCGTTTTTGGCCGTGACAGCGGCGGAGCTGGTCGCGGGGAGCATCGTGGTCGAGCAGGTCTTCACCGTGCCCGGCGTGGGGCGTCTGCTCTTGGCCTCCATCGGCAGCCGGGATTTCCCGGTGGCGCAGGCGGTGGTCGTTCTGCTGGCGGCCTGGGTCGTGGTCGTGAACTTTATCGCGGACGTGCTGTATCAGTATATGGACCCGCGAATCCGTATCCAGTAAACAGACTGACACCACACAGAGGGGAGGGAAGGAACGTGCTTCTCGCAAAGGCGCGCTGGTCCAGCCGCAACAAAACGCTCCATCAGCCAGGAGAAGGCAAAAATCACTTTCTCATCGCCGGTGGGATCATCACCGGCCTTATGGCTGCGCTCATCTTAGTCGGCTACGTCTGGACCCCCTACGGAACCACAGAAATGGCCGGGGAAAAGAAGTTTCTGGCCCCCTGCCTGGCCCACCCCCTGGGAACCGACAACTTCGGCCGGGATCTGCTCTCCCGCATCATGGAGGGGGCGGGCAGCACCTTCCTCATTGCCCTGTGTGTGGTACTCATCGGCGGCGTCATCGGCACTGTCATCGGCTGTCTCACCGGCTACTTCGGCGGGGCGGCGGACCTGATCCTGATGCGGGTGTGCGACGCCATCACCGCGTTTCCCAGCATTCTTCTGGCCCTGGTTTTAGTGACCATCGTGGGGCAGGGGAAATATCAGATCATTTTGATCCTAGGCATTCTATTCATCCCCTCGTTCGCCCGGGTGGTCCGGGGCGAGGTGGCCAAGGAGCGGACGCAGAATTACGTCGCCTCCGCCCGTCTCATGGGGGCCAGCCACCTGCGCATTATTTTCCGGCATATCCTGCCCAACACGATCCAAGTCCTGCTGCCCATCGTCACCATCGGCTTTAATAACGCGGTGTTGGCCGAGGCCAGCATGAGCTATCTGGGTGTGGGCGTCCAGCCGCCGGATGCGTCGCTGGGGCGGATGCTCTCGGAAGCCCAGACGTATCTGGGCCGTGCGCCCTGGTACGCGCTTTTCGTGGGGCTGGCCATCGTCCTGATGATCCTGGGGCTGAGCTTGCTCACCGAGGGCTTACAGCAGCGCAGACGAGCCTGAAGGAGGGCGCTTATGTTAGACATCCAAGACCTCCATGTGCGCTTCCGCAGCGCCCCGGCGGGGAAGGAAGCCGTGAAGGGCATCTCCCTGCGCATGAACGCCGGAGAGATCCACGGCCTGGTGGGGGAGTCCGGCAGCGGCAAGACTGTCACTGCCATGGCCCTGGCGGGCCTGCTCAGCAACGCCAAGGTCGAGCTCAGCGGACATATTTTTTTTGAGGGCTTAGACCTGCTCTGGGCCTCCCGTGAGACGGTTCGTGCCCTGCGCGGGAAGGACATCGCCGTGGTATTTCAGGAGCCCATGACCTCCATGGACCCCGTCATGCGCATCGGCCCTCAGGTGGAGGAAGCCCTGCTCGTCCACACGGACCTAGGCCCTGAGGAGCGCCGCGTCAGGGCTTTGCAGGCCATGGCGGACGCCGAGCTGCCCGACCCAGAGACGGTTTACCGCAAGTACCCCCACGAGCTCTCCGGCGGGATGCTCCAGCGGGCCATGGTCGCGGCGGCCATCATCTCCGAGCCGAAGCTGCTCATCTGCGATGAACCGACGACGGCCCTGGACGTGACCATTCAAGAGGGTATTTTGAACCTGCTGAAGAAAATCAACCGGGAGAAGGGGACCGGCATCCTTTTCATCTCCCACAACCTCCACGTGGTGCGGAAGCTCTGCACCCGGGTGGCTGTCATGTGTCGGGGTGAGCTGCTGGAAGAGGGACCGGTGGACCAGGTCTTCTACCACCCCCAGGCAGACTACACCAAGGGCCTCATCGCGGCCATTCCCACCAGACGCAAACGGGGGTAATCCTATGGAACCGAACCAGCAAGAACCCATTTTAGAGATCAAAGAACTGAGTAGCTTTTACCGGCAGGGCGGAGGGGCCTTTTCCAAGGGCCGCACCGTCCAGGTTCTGCGGGATGTGAACGGCGAGGTTCTGGGGCTGGTGGGGGAGTCCGGCAGTGGTAAATCCACGCTGGCGAAATCTATCCTGGGCATGACCGAGTATCAGGGACAGATCATTCACCACTCCCAGCGGCCCCAGATGGTCTTTCAGGACCCGTATTCTTCCCTGAACCCGGCCTTTACCATCCGCCGCATTGTCGAAGAACCCCTCCGCATCTACGGCAAGCATCCCCCGGCAGAACGCCGGAAGCGGGCGGAAGAGATGCTGGAGGCCGTGGGCCTCGGCCCGGAGTTTCACGACCGCAAGCCCGGCCAGCTCTCCGGCGGCCAGCGGCAGCGGGTGTCGATCGCTGCGGCCATGATCGTCCGGCCGAAGCTGGTCATTCTGGACGAGGCGGTGTCTGCTCTGGACGTGACCATTCAGGACCAGATTTTGGACCTGCTCATGAAGCTGCGCCGGGAATACGACCTGAGCTACCTCTTTATCTCCCACGACCTGAATGTTATTTATCAGTGCTGCGACCGGGTCATCGTGATGCAGAAGGGGCAGATCGTGGAGGAGAACACCGTGGATGACCTGTTTGACCATCCGGTGCATCCTTATACAAAGCAGCTATTGAAGGCGGCGGAGTAAAGCGTAGAAAACAGGCGCACCAGATCGTTTTGAACCTGGTGCGCCTGTTTTTTTGCGTTGCTCAGGGGAGACTAGGGGAGCGGAGGATCAGCTCACTCGTTGCTCATGCCCTGTTCGTAGGACTGGATCATCTTCTTGACCATCTGGCCGCCGATGGAGCCGGCCTCGCGGGTGGTCATGGAGCCGTTGTAGCCCTTCTTGAGATCGACGCCGACTTCATTGGCGGCCTCCATCTTGAACTTGTTCATCGCGGCGCGAGCCTGGGGGACCATGATCTTGCTGCTGGAAGACTGTTTGGTAGCCATAACCATACACTCCTTGTTTTTTTGATTTTTGGCCGGTCAAACACAGCTGCGGGTTGACCGAAAGAAGAACGGGCAGCGGTGTCACCGGCATCTTGCCAGGCACCCGCCCGG
>CAVCXN010000207.1:0-17624 GCA_963606215.1 uncultured Mycoplasmatota bacterium
AACCGCTGACCTCTTGAATGCCATTCAAGCGCTCTCCCAGCTGAGCTATACCCCCGTATTCTTTTCGTCCTTGGCTTTGGGCCGTTGTCCTCTCGCTTGGGACGAGTGTTATAATACCAGACGGGGGCTGCTTTGTCAACACTTTTTTCGGAATTTTTCAAAAAAATTTCAGCAGTGTTGCGCGAGGTCATCCATGGCCCGTTCCAGGGTGCGGGCAGCGCGGCGCAGGGAGCGGCGGACTTCTTTTTCCTGGCTCTTCAGGCGCATACCAACGGCAACACCGGCCGCCATGCCAAGGGCGATGCCGGCGCAGAAGGGATGGGTACAGCACATAGGGCGTTCCTCCTTTTCGTGGTTTTGTCTGTTGGAGACGTGCTTAGTGTGCCCCGATCCAAGGAAAAATCCATTGCTAAAATTTATGGGATTCGTTATAATGAAGTGTTATCATCTGATTTATTCCTTGAGCACCCGGAGGCATCCCATGACCACACTCTATCTCATTCGTCACGCCGAGGCGGAGGGTAATCTCTACCGCCGCATCCACGGCCAATATAATAGTCTCATCACCGACAATGGCTACCGCCAGATCGCGGCCCTGCGGGACCGGTTCGCCGACGTGCCCATCGACGCCGTCTATTCCAGCGACCTCTTCCGCACCATGACCACCGCCCGCGCCCTTTTCGTCCCCAAGGGCCTCCCCCTCGTCACCCGCCCGGATCTGCGGGAGATCAGCATGGGCCAGTGGGAGGATCACTCCTGGGCCGGGATCACCCGGCGGGATTCCTCCCGCATGGCCCTCTTCTCCGCCGCCTCCCCGGACTTCCGCGCCCCCGGCGGCGAGACATTTCCGGAGCTTCGGGAGCGGGGCTGCAAGGCCATTCTGGACATCGCCGCCCAGCACCCAGGCCAGACCGTCGCCGCCTTCGCTCACGGCACCCTCATGCGCAACACCGTGGCCGAGTTCCTGGGCATTCCCGCCGAGGAGATGCACAAAATGGGCCACAGCGACAACACCGCCGTGACCAAGCTGGAAATCGAGAACGGCCACGTCACCGTGGTCTATAGAGACGACAACTCCCACCTCTCCGCAGAAATCTCCACCCTGGCCAAACAGCGCTGGTGGAACAAAAACGACCAGCGGGCCGACGTAAACTTCTGGTTCGCTCCCCTGGACCTGGACACCCAGGCCGACCGGGACTATTACTTAGCCTGCCGCCGGGATGCCTGGCGGACCATCTACGGCAATTTAGACCGCTACGACGGCGCGGGATTCCTGGATGACGCCTACGATTCCTGGAAGGCCAACCCCAAGAGTCTCGTGGCGGCCATGGCGGGCAGCCACCGGGCGGGCCTGCTTCAGCTGGATCCCCGCCGGGGGCAGGAGGACCACGAGGGCTACATCTCCTTTCTCTATCTGGCCCCCGAGCAACGGAACAACGGCGTCGGCATCCAGCTCATCGGCAAGGCCGTGAGCCTCAGCCGTCCCCTGGGCTGTGACAAGCTGGGCCTGGTCTGCTCCGAGCGCAACGCCCACGCTCTGGCTTTTTACAAAAAGTACGGCTTCCGCGCCATCGGCACCGAGGCCGGGGCCTACGGCACCCTCTACCGGATGCAGAAAGACATCGGCTATACCGTCCGAGAGGACCTGATGTGAAGGTTCTCCGCGATTTCCTCCCCATCTCCAAAGAGGACCTATTGGATCGGGAGTGGTATTATTATGATTTTCTGCTCATCACCGGCGATGCCTATGTCGATCATCCCTCCTTCGGCACAGCCATCATCAGCCGGGTTTTAGAGGACCTGGGCTTCCGCGTGGCGATCTTGGCCCAGCCGGACTGGAAGAATCCCGATTCCTTCACCGCCCTGGGCAAGCCCCGCTACGGAGTCCTGGTCAACGGCGGCAACATCGACTCCATGGTGGCTCATTACACCGCCGCCCGGAAGCGCCGTCATGACGACGCTTACTCCCCCGGCCGCAAGGCCGGGCTTCGTCCCGACCGGGCCACCATCGTCTACGGCAACAAAGTCCGGGAGGTCTGGGGGGACATCCCCCTCATCATCGGCGGCCTGGAAGCCTCCCTCCGCCGCTTCGCCCATTATGACTACTGGGATGATAAGGTCCGCCGGTCGATTCTGCTGGATGCCCAGGCCGACCTGCTCATCTACGGCATGGGGGAGCGGGCCGTGGCCGACATTGCCAAGGCCCTGGCCGCCGGAACGCCGGTGGGTGAGATCACCAACGTGAAAGGCACCTGCTTCCTGACCAAAGACCCCTCTGTCTGCGAATATCCCGCCCTGACCGTCGCCTCCTATGAAGAGGTCTGCCGGAACAAACGGGCCTACGCCGAGGCCAATCTGGTCGAGTACGATGAGCACGACCCCGTCCGGGGCAAAGCCGTCATCCAGCCCCACGGGGACCGGTATCTCATCGCCAATCCCCCCGCCATGCCCCTGACCACGGCAGAGCTGGACCATGTGGCCGAGCTGCCCTACATGCGGGAGCCGCACCCGGTTTACGACAGCATGGGCGGCGTGCCCGCCATCGAAGAGGTGCGCTTTTCCGTCACCCACAACCGGGGCTGCTTCGGGGCCTGTAAATTCTGCTCCCTGGCCTTTCACCAGGGCCGGATGATCACCTCCCGCAGCCACGAGAGCGTCATCCGCGAGGTCACGGCCCTGACCAAACACCCCGGCTTCAAAGGCTACATCCACGATGTGGGCGGCCCTACGGCCAACTTCCGCCGCCCCTCCTGCAAAAAGCAATTGAAACACGGCCTCTGTAAGCACCGGGACTGTCTGGCCCCCACGCCCTGCCCCAATCTGGACGCAGATCACACGGATTATTTACAGCTTCTCCGCAAGCTCCGGGCCATCCCCGGCATCAAAAAAATCTTCATTCGCTCGGGCATCCGCTTCGACTACCTGATGCAGGACAAAAACGGCGAGTTTTTTGCCGACCTGGTCAAGCACCACATCAGCGGCCAGCTCAAAGTCGCCCCGGAGCACTGCGTCAACCACGTCCTGGACGCCATGGGCAAGCCCCACATCCAGGCATATGAAAAGTTCCGGGAGAAGTACCAGCGGCTCAACCAGAAATACGGCATGAACCAATTCCTGGTCCCCTATCTCATGTCCTCCCACCCCGGCGCGACCTTGGCCGATGCCATCGCCATGGCCCAGTGGATCAACAAGACCGGGCGTCAGCCCGAGCAGGTCCAGGATTTCTATCCTACTCCCGGCACCCTGGCCACCGGCATGTATTACACCGGCCTGGATCCCCGGACGATGGAACCCATCTACGTTCCCAAAACGCCCCACGAGAAAGAACTCCAACGCGCCCTGCTCCAATGGAAGCGCCCGGAGAAGCGCCGCCTGGTCATGGAGGCCCTGCACCGGGAGGGCCGGGAGGACCTCATCGGCTACGCCCCTCACTGCCTTCTCCGCCCCAACCGACCCGGAAAAACCGAACCGGCAAAAAACGCCAAGTCCGGAAAACCCGGCAAGCCCGGGAAACCGCAGGGCAGAGGCAAAGCCCCCGCCAAACCGCATGGAAAACGGCGGAAATAACGCCAGATATGATTTACGCCCACCGAAGCCTGTTTCGGTGGGCGTTTCTGTTTGTATTCTGTTATCCCCGGAAGCGATATCCCACGCCCCAGACCGTCTCAATGTACTGCGTCCGGTCGGGGTTCAGCTCGATCTTATCCCGGATGTGCTTGATGTGGACGGTGACGGTAGATACATCCCCGATGGCCTCCACGCCCCACACGCTGTCAAAAAGCCGGTCCTTGGAAAAGACGGTGTCGGGATGCTCGGCCAGGAAGAGGAGCAGGTCATACTCTTTGCCTGTCATATTTTTCTCTTTGCCGTTGACCCACACCCGGCGGCTGTCCCGGTCGATCTCCAGACCGCGAATCTTCAAAATCTCCGGCCGCCGCTGCTCCCGGCTGCCCACCAGCCGCTCATAGCGCTGGATGTGGCCTTTCACACGGGCGACCAACTCGCTGGGGGAAAAAGGCTTCGTCATATAGTCGTCGGCCCCCAAGCCCAGACCGCGGACCTTATCAATGTCATCGGCCAGGGCAGAGATGATGATAACGGGGGTGTCCTTCACCTCCCGCAGGCGGCGGCAGATCTCGAAGCCGCTCAGTCCCGGCAGCATCACATCCACGATGACCAGGGCATAGTCCTGGCTCAGGGCGGCCTGTAAGCCCTGGTTGCCGTTGTCGTATAAATCACAGTCGAAGCCGCCGTTGATCTCTAAGTAATCCCGTTCCAGCTCGGCCACGCTCTGGTCATCCTCGATGATCAGGATCTTCATGCCATGCCCTCCTCTTTTTGCAGGGGGAGATAGACGAAAGCCCGGGTGCCCTCCCCCTCTTCGCTGGTGAGCCAGATTTTCCCGTGGTGGCTGTCCACGATGCTCCGGCAGATGGCCAGCCCCAGCCCACTGCCGGGGACGGAGCTGGTGCGGGCGGCGTCCGCCCGGAAAAAGCTGTCAAACACATGGTGCAGGGCTTGGGTGCTGATACCCTTGCCGTTGTCCGTCACCTGTAAGACCAGGCCGCCCTCGTATTCCTCCGCAGAGAAATTGACCTGCCCGCCGGGTCTTCCATATTTTACTGCATTGGAGACCAGATTGTCCAGTACCCGTTTCAGCTTCCCCCGGTCGGCGGTGACGGTGTAACGGCCCTGGGGCAGACTCGCTTGGAAGGTCATCCCGTTCTGCTGCACATCGTACTGGTATTCCTCCGCCAGATCTCGCAGGAAAGGGATCATATCCACATACTCAAAGTGATACTGCATCCGCCCCAGCTCATACTCGGAAAAGTCCGACATGTTCCGCACGAGTTTTTCCATCACGAGCGACTTGTTGTAAATAATATCCAAATAATGCTTTTGTTTTTCCGGCGTGGCGGCGATGCCGTCCCGGATGCCCTCCACATAGCCCTTGATGGCTGTGATGGGCGTGCGGAGATCATGGGAGAGGTTTGCCATGAGCAAGCCCCGTTCCTCCTGGGCGGCGGCTTCCGCGGCGGCGGAGGCTTTTAAGCGCTGCCGCACGCTCTCCAACGCTTGGGCCAGCTCGTCCAGCTCCCGCTCGGGATAGGATAATATCTGAAAGTCCAGCTCCCCCCGGCACAGATCATCCGCCGCCCGGCGGAACTCCCGCAGGGCCGAGGCGATACGGCTGGTGTAGCGTCTGGCCAGCAGCACGCACACCAGCACCACCAGCAGACACAACGCAATAACCGCCAGCACAAAAACGTGAACCATGCCGTTCGGCCCCATGACCTCCTTGCCGAAGAGGAACGAGAGACTGTCCACCAAAAACTTCTCCCCGTCAGGTACCTTTTTCACAAAGGCGATGATCACCACCACGATCACAGCAATCCCCACCAGCAGGGAAAAGGCCAGCATGAGCAAAACGGTGCGGAGAAATTGGCCGCGCAGGGTGGTTTTCTTGGGCATGGTGAGGACCTCCTAAGAATCGAGAAAAATAGGATCAGGCTTCCTTCCGCTCAAACAGCAGATAACCGCCGCAGCCGAACACCAGGCCATAGCCCACCAATAGCCCGACCCGGGGCAGCAGGGAAAGGAAGGGCAGCGTCACGCCGATCCACAGGTTGTGCCAGCGCAGATAGCCGGTAAAGACCAGGCCGCCGACAGACGGCATATAGGTCCCAAACAGCACCAGGGCCACATAGCACACCACGCACAGCAGCACGGTCAGGCTGGACCCCTTCACCAGCTGGTTGATGAGCGCAAAGAAGAGAATCAGGACCGCCATGGGGATGAGGTCTAAAATACAGGCAAAGAAACTGGAAAACACACCCTCCATGCCGCCGCCCAGACAGACCTGGGACAGGGTAGAGACGAGGTACAAAACAGCAAGGTCAAAGGCACACAGCACCCAGGCCGCCACTGCTTTGGAGAAAAAGAGCTTGGCCTTCCCCACGGGCCGCATGAGGGAAAAACGGATGGTGTGGTCCGCCTGTTCCCCCACATACAGATCCCCCACCGCCATGATTGCCATAAGCGGCAGAAACAGCAGCAGGACAAAGGGCATATTAGAGGACATCAGCCCCCCCAGAATGGCCTCGCGGGATACACTCCCCCCCGTCAGATAGTTCGCGACCAGCACCCGCAGGGCGCTGACCACACAGATGGCGCTGGCAATGATGAGCAGCACCAGGTATTTCTTTCGTTTGCGGAGCTTAAACAGCTCGTTTTGTAAGCTGGCAGCAAATGCTTGCATCAGAACGTTCCCTCCTTACAGCACCACAGAGCCTTTTTTGTCCCGCACCTTCGCCAGGAAGTAATCTTCCAGGGAGGGGTGCAGGCGCAGGGCTTCCTCCTTGGTGTCAGAGGAGAGCATCTCTCCCTCATACAGCACCAGGACCTTGTCGCACATTTTTTCGATTTCTGCGGCCAGGTGGCTGGCGACGAGGAAGGTCACACCCTTCTCCTTGGCCAGCCGGATGATGATCTCCCGAATCTCCACCGTGGCCTCGATGTCCAGGCCGTTGGTTGGCTCGTCCAGGATCATCAGCTCCGGCTCCGACAGCAGCGCCAAAGCAATGCCCATGCGCTGCTTCATGCCCAGGGAGAACTTGCCGCAGCGCTCTTTTTTATAGGGGGCCAGGCCCACAATGGTCAGCACCTGGTCCATGCGCTTCTCGTCCACCTCCGGGTAAAACCGGGCGGCCATGACCAGATGGTCCCAGGCCGTGAGATGCTCATAGAGGGCAGGCTGTTCAATCAGCGCGCCGACGTGCTTCAGGCTGGCCTCCCGGTCGGTGCCGGGGGAACCGAAGACGGTGATGCTCCCCTCGCTGGGCTGGGAAAGGCCCGTGATGGACTTCATGATGGTGGTCTTACCAGAGCCGTTGGGACCGAGCAGACCCACCACCTGACCCCGCTCCACGGAAAAGCTAATGTTTTTGGCCCCCCGGCCATTGTGATAGACCTTGGAAACATGGTCCAGGGAAAGAACGGTATCCAAACTGTCGTGCTCCTTTCGCTTCGCGCATTACAGGCGGGACGACCCCGAAGGCCGAAGGCCTTCGGGGTATCCCCGTTGGATTTCTTGTTTGAGAGAGAGGGTTTCAGAAAAAATCAGGGAATGCTCACTCAATCAGAGTCAGACGTCTTCACCCGGTCGCCGGTGTCCACCCTCTGGGCGGTGGTGGTGCCGTAGTCGGAAAGAGCGATGTCGGCAGTGACGACCAGCTCGTGGTTCTTGCCGTCCTTGTCCGTGGTGGTGAAGGTGGCGGTGAGGGTGTTGTTGGTCAGATTGCCGTTTTTGTCCACGCTGAAGTTGCACAGGGCGGTCTTCAGGGCCATGTCCTGGCCGATATAGGTGCTCATGTCATCCTCGACCATCTTGGGGTTGGCCTTGCCGTAGGACTTATAGTCCTTATAATAGACGGAAGTGCCGTCGGCCTTCACGAAGACGATGCCGCCCTGCTTGTTCTCCAGCTGGTCATAGTACTGGCTCTCCCATTCGTGCTCGTTGAGGTAATTCGAGATCTCCTCGATCTGCTTGCTGTTCTGATCGCACCAGTTGCCGTAAGCATCGCCGTCAGCGTAGTCACCCTTCTGGAGGTAGCCGTTGTGGAAGTCCTCGGAGAGCTTGTTGCCGCTGAGCTTTTCATAGGTGTTCAGCGCGGTAGCGGAGAAGTCCTCGTAGTAAACGCCCCAGTCACTGCCCTCGTCAGAGGCCACGGAGTAGGCGAAGAGGGACAGGCCGGCGTTGACCAGAGAGGGCACCTGGTCCTTGCTGATCTCAATCTGATACTGGGTCTTGTCACCGTCCTTGCCCAGCTGGACGAAGTTGTTCTTCAGGTCGCCCATAACGGTGTCTGCGGCGATCTCCATAAAGTTGATTGTGCGGTTGGCCATCTCGTCGTCCATGGAGACGCCCAGCAGGTTGTTGCTGGAAGCGTCATCCTCATCGCTGGTGACAAGCTTGTACTCGCTGTAATACTTGCTGTCTGCCTTGAACGTGGTATAGGTGCCGTCGATGTCGCTGTAATAGCAGTCGTCGGTCCGTCCGGTGACGTCCATGCTGGTCACGTGGCTGGACTGGTTCTTGCCGTCCAGGGCCATCTCAGTGCTCGTGCTCATGAGCTCTTTGCCATCTAACGTGACCTTCACGCTGCCCTTCATAGTGACGTTATCGGTCTTGAGCGCCAGGGACTTGACCGCTTCCTTGTAGGTGCTGTAGCCGTTGACGCTGCCGAACGCAGCCCCGGCAGACACCGCCAGGATCAGCACGCCAGCCATCAGACAGACGGTGATACGATTGCGTTTTTTCATCGTGTATTCCTCCTTGTTGGTGTGGATGAAATTATCCTTCAGGATCTCCCGAAAAAAACCGAACCCGGAACAGGTTTCTTTTTACAGTGCTTATTATAACAGCGATTCCTGAAAAAAGAATGGGGAAAATCTTAAGAGTTTATTAAATAGAGTTTCCTCTGCTGCCGCCCCCGCATACTCTAAGGATAGGGAAAGCTGTCGCTTTCCTTCCCCCCGAACAAAAAACGCCCCGGCGAACTCTCGCCGGGACGAATGAAGTCAATCACCAAACCTTCGCGCAGGCCACGCCCAAGGCCCCGTCGCCGATGTGACAGCAGATGCTCAGGGGCAGAGAGATGAGCTCCACCAGCTGGTCCGGAAAGGCCGCCTGGACCTCTCGCTGCCAGGCTTTCCCCAGCTCGGGGTCCGCGCCGGAGTAGCCGGAGAAGACAGCCATTTTCATCCCCGCAAAACGGGTGGCCAGGTCGTGGCGGAGGGCATCTAAGAGAGCCTTTTTCGCCTGGAGCATTCCCCGGACTTTTTTATAGGCGTCTAACTTGCCGCCCTGAATTTGCAGCACAGGCTTGATGTGCAGCACGGCGGCCATGGCAGCCCCGGCTGCGGTCACGCGGCCGCTCTTTTTGAGATATTCTAAGGTATTCACCGCAATGTAGATGCTGGACGCATCTTTTTCCGCCTCCAGGATGTCCCGGACCTCCTGGGCCGTCTTGCCCTGGGCCAGCAGGGTCAGGGCGTTGCGGATGGACTGCGCCAGGGTGACGGAGATGCGGTGGTCATCCACCACCAGCACCCGCCCCTCAAACTCCTGCGCCAGGGCCTTGGCCGTCTCGCAGGAGCCGCTCAGACCGGCGGTCATGGGGAAATGCAGGACCGCGTCGTGCGTTTCCAAAAGATTGGCCCACAGGGACGTGATGACCTCCGGCGAGGGCTGGGAGGTGCTCACCTCAGCCTTGGCCTTGAGATTTCGGAAGAAGAAGTCAGCGGTGCAGGTTTCCCCCTCGTAATACGTCGATCCGTCGATGAAAAAAGGCATCGGGATGAGGTAAATTCCCATTTCCCGCGCCATTTGGGTGGTAATGCCGCTGTTGGTGTCGGTAACGATGGCTGTTTTCACGGTGCTCTCCCCTTCCGCGCGGCGTCCACGCAGTTGATGTTCGTTGGCTTTGGCCGTCCTTTTAGCATATCATATCCACCTCAAATTGGCAAGAGATGTTTGCGCTCGGCGGGGCCAGTTTGTACAATGCAGAGAATTCTGCCCAGGGTTGCACGAGCACGTGCAACTTCCCCCTCGTTCCATCCCCAAAGGATAAAGAGAGAAAGGAGGGAACCACCATGGAGTTGACCTGGCAAAGCATCATCACCGCCGGCGGGGTACTGTCTGCGGTCTTATTGCTGCTGACCACCTACAACCGGGTGTACCGCTGGACGCTGCGCCAAAAGGAGCAGGACGAAGAGCTGAAGGCCATCCGCAAGGAAAACACGCTCTTGACGTACGGCGTACTGGCCTGTCTCAAGGGCCTGGCGGAGCAGGGCTGCAACGGACCGGTGCGGGAGGCCATCGACAAGATCGAAAAAAGCCTGAACCTACGCGCCCACGACCAGTGAGCCATTCCAAAAACAGAGAGAGGAGAGAAGCCGTATGAAACAGATCTTACAGCTCATCGACGTAAAAAGTCTGGTGACGCTGGCGATGACCGGGGCGATGATCGCCCTGCTCTTCGCCCCCGTCACGCCGAACCCCGAGGCACAGAGCTTATTCTGCACCGCTTACGGGGCCATCATCACCTATTTTTTCACCAAAAGAAATCAGGAGGACTCCAAAGACAAGGAGGACCAGCCATGAACACCCGACCCGTCAGCTATCTTCAGACGGACCCCCGCTGGGGGTCCCTGGACTACTCGGCCCGGGGCGAGAAGACCAACATCGCCGTCTCCGGCTGCGGCCCGACGGCTCTGGCGATGGTCCTGGCAACCTGGGTCGATCCCAGAATCACGCCCAAAAGCGAATGCGCCTGGGCTTTGTCGCACGGCTACAAAGCCCCCCACCAGGGGACCTATTACGGCTATTTCGCCCCAGCCGCCAAGCGTTTCGGCTTGACCTGCAAAATGCTCAACGGTGTGACCCTGTACGGTAAGCCCGACAGCCCCTATCACGCCCAGGCCAAGGCCGCCGTGGACCGGGGCGATCTGGTCATCGCCTGCATGGGCAAGGGCCTCTGGACTTCCAGCGGGCACTTCGTGCTGGTTTGGAAAGTGAGTGGAAATACAATTTTCATTAACGACCCGGCCAGCACCCGCATCGTCCGCACCCAGGGCGATTACGCCCTGTTCCGGCATCAAGTAAAGTATTATTTTGTCGTGGAGCGTCCGGCTTCCCAGCCCGCGCCCAAACCCAAACCAAAGGAGGAGGAGGAAGAAGACATGGACTTTGATAAACTTTTCAAAGAACTAACAGACGCCCAGGCGTACACGCTCCTGGAAAAGGCGCTCCGCCACGCCGCGAGCCAGGCCGAGCCGGATTGGAGCGAAAAAGAAGGCCACTGGGCCAAGGCCGCCCAGAAGGGCGTGATGAACGGCGAAGGCCCGGAGCGGCCCGTGAAGCGAGATGAGCTAGCCGCCGTCTTAGGGCGGCTGGGGCTGCTGTAACAACAGAATAGCAAGCACAAAAAACTGCCGTCGCCCGATCGTTGGGTAACGGCAGTTTTTTATACTTTGCTCAGTGCAGACGGGCGTTCTCGTCCCCCTCAAAGAAGATGCCCAGGGAACCCGGGCCGGCGTGGGCGCCGTTGGTGGGATCGAAGGGGGTGATGATGATCTTTTTCGGGTGGTTCTTCTCCTGGATGAGCTTCGCCAGCGTTTCGGCGTCCTGCTTACAGTCGCCGTGGGCGATGAAGACGGTCTGATCCCCCGGGTAGCGGGCGATCTTGTCAAACTTCTCCGCCAGGGCCTTGATGGAGGCCGCCCGGCCCCGGACCTTGCCGTTCATGACGATATGGCCGTGCTCGTCGCCTTTCAGCATGGGCTTGATGCCCAGCACGGTGCCCAGCAGGGCCTTGGCCCCGGAGACGCGCCCGCCGCGGCTGATGTAGAGCAAATCATCCACGGTGAAGTAATGGGCCATATAGGGGCGCAGGGAGAGGACGGTATCCGCCGTCTCGTCCAGGCTCATGCCCTTCTCCCGCAGTTCAAAGGCTCGCAGGACCAGAAGGCCCTCCCCCAGGGTGGAGGAAAGGGAGTCGACCACACGGATTTTCCGCTCTGGGTAGCTCTCCTCCAGCTGCTGGGCGGCGATGGTGGCCGACTGATAGCTGGACGAGATACCGGAAGACGCACTCAAAAAAAGGATATCCAGGTCAGACTGCAGCAGCGGCTCCCAGTATTCCGCAAAGCGCTGAGGCGGGATCATGGAGGTCTTGACCTCCACCCGCTGTTTCATGGCGCGGAAGAAGGCCGCGCTGTCGTAATCCTCGGGGGCCTGACAGGTGTGTTCCTCTCCGTTCATATAGTAAGACAATGGAATGACCACCAGCCCCCGGCTGGCCACTTCCTCCAGGGGCAGACCGGCCAGAGAGTCGGTGACAACGGCAAAAGACATGATTTTTGCCTCCTTGCTATGTAATATCTAAAATTAGATTATCAGGAGCAAGAGAACCTGTCAAGGGATATTAGCAACAATTTCATCTTGTTTTACAAAAATTTCAATTTGGAAACTTTTGGCTCCCCAAAAAGAAAAAAAGAAGCAGCCATCCCCTACGACAGCTGCTCCCTGCATGAGTACTCAGGGCAAGAAAAAAGACGCGGCCCACCAATGCCTACCCTCCCGTCCTGGAGGGTCCTGCGGCTCTGCCTGGAAGAAGATGGACGGACAGAAAAGCGGCGCTTTCCCGGAGAGGTAACGCGGAGGAAAGCCCGCATGGGCCGGGCCTCTTGGCCTGACCCATGCAGTATACTCCACCCCCAGGGGGTTTGTAAAATTGAGAAGCCCTATGCTGGTATTAAATTTTTGTTGGGGTCTTCGTAAACTGTCCCCGAAGGACTTTTCCGTTCGGATTCCGACGCAGCGGACCCACAAATTCCATCTCCCGGATCTTCTTGAATCCCGCGCAGGTGTCGTTGTGGAAGGCCAGCAGCTCGTCCCGGAGCGCGTCGCTGGGGGTATGGCCCTCGTTCAGGTGAACGTAAACCTTCACCTTCTGCCCAAAATCCGGGTCAGGTTCTCCCACGGCCAGGCATTCCGCCACGGCGGGATGCAGGGAGAGGGCATTTTCGATCTCCACCGGGCTGACCCGGTAGCCCTTGGTCTTGATGATGGCGTCGGTCCGGCCCCGGTAGAAGAGGAAGCCGTCGGCGTCCCGCGTCGCCAGGTCGCAGGTGTGGAAGAGGTCGCCGTCCCACAGGCGGCGGGTGGCCTCCTCGTCGTCGAGATAGCCCACCATCAGCCCCTCGGGGCGGCGGCCGCCGTCGGCCACGAGGACGATCTCCCCCACTTCTCCCGGCGGGGCAAAGGTCCCATCCTCCCGCTTGATCTCCACATGGTATTTGGGCAGGATTTTGCCCATCGACCCCTCCCGCCGACCAAAGGCTTTCGAGGCCGCAGCGATGAGATTCGTCTCCGACTGGGCATAGCCCTCGTAGAGGGGCTGCCCCGTCTGCGCCCGCACCACGTTCACCAGGTCGGGCGAGAGCTTTTCGCCGCCGACAGCGTAGTTGGTGATGGAGGAAAGGTCGTACTTGTCCATGCCCACCTGGGTCAGCATCCGGTAGACTGTGGGCTGGGCCATCATGCCGGTGGCCTTCGTTTCCTCCAGCATCGCCAGCACCTTTTCCGGTGGGAAGCGGTCATAATCATAGACCAGAAGCGTTCCGCCCAGCATCCACTGGCCGTAGAACTTGGTGCCGCATACCACCTCCCAGCCGGTGTCGCCGGTGGCAAAGTGGAGGGAACCAGGGTGGACGTCCTGCATATACTTGGCCCCCCAGTAGTTGGCTAAGGGGAAGGTCCCGCTGTGCAGCACGCCCTTGGGCTGGCCGGTAGTGCCGGAGGTGAAGTAGAGCAGCAGCGGGTCCTGCACGGACGTTTTCACGCGCCCCAGCACCCCCGGCTGCTTATCCATGTTCCCCAACAGGTCCAGATAGCCGCTGCCGCCCCCCAGGGCAAAGCGGATGGGTACCCCAGCCTGCTCCGCCGCAGCAAAGACGCGCTGATCGGCCCCGTTCTCCCGGCAAGTGACCACGCACCTGACCTTGGCCTTGGTCATCCGGTAGAGGAAGTCCTGCTCCGTCAGCAGATAGTAGCAGGGGGCCAGGACCGCCCCCAGCTTGTGGGCAGCCAGGGCCACGATCCACCAGCTCCAGTGGGAGCGCAGGGCCGTGAGGATCACGTCGCCCCGCTTGAGTCCGTGGCTGCGGAAAAGGTTCGCCATGCGGCTGCTCATCACGGAGAGGTCTTCCAGGGTCAGCTTCGTCTCCGCGCCCCGGTCGTTGCGCCAGAGCATAGCCAGCTTGGTGGGGGTTTCCTGGGCCAGCACATCGATGATGTCATAGGCGTAGTTAAAATTGTCTTCGTATTGGTAGTGCCAATCTGTCACCTGACCGTCGGGGTCAAACGTCTCCTGGATGTAGCGGGTGTAGAGGGGTTCCATGGGCTTGCTCCTTCCTAAATCTGAAAAAATATACAAGAAACTCCCGATGGGATTGGCCACGGGAGTTTCTTTGGTTCTTTGGAATTATTTGCCGATGTAAGTGTACACGGCGGACGGGCGGCCACCGGTGGAGTAATCCACGCCGCCGATGACGCTGTTCTTATCGATAAGATAGTTCATATACCGCCGCAGGGTCACGCGGGACAGGGAGACGTTTTTCGCGATGTCCTCAATGGAGAGTTTCTCGCTCTTGTGCTCCCGGAGGAAGGAGCAGATGATCTCCAGCGTGACGGGATGGATGCCCTTGTCCACGAGCTGGCCGCTGCGCTGGCCCTCGGGGGAGATGACTTTATCCAGCTCCTCCTGGTTAAAGGCTTTGTCTTCAGCAAAAGCTTCCCGGCGGGCCACGAACTTTTGCAGGGCGGACTGGAAGCGGTTGTAGTCAAAGGGCTTGATGAGGTAGTCCGACACGCCGTAGGAATACAGCTCACTGACGTGACGGGCTTCGCTGGCGGCCGTGACCATGATGACATCGGCCAGAATGCCCTCGGCCCGCAGCTTCACGAGAAACGTGCGGCCGTCCATCACGGGCATGTAGTAGTCCAGCATGATAAGGTCTACGGGGTTATTCCGGGCGAACTCCAGGGCGTCCTGGCCGTTCTGAAAGACCCCGGCGATGGTCATTTTGTTGTTGTGTTCCACATATTGCTTGTCGATCTCGGCGACCATAGGGTCGTCTTCCACGATGATTACCTGATACATACGGCATTCCTCACAGCCTTGGTGTTTTTAGGATAATTATACATGGAAACCGAACAAAAGGCAAGCGCTCGGGGAGGGAAACTTTGCCTATCCGGAAACAAAAGTTTGCCAGAAAGAATTAAAGTTCAGAAACACCCGGAGGAAATGGTTTCTTTTGGCATCAGTTCCAGTAATCCGTCTTCTGCTTCAGGCCGATGCTGGCGGCCTTGAACTGGGGGTCTTTGCCCTCCTTGCGCTGGGCCATGTAGTCCTTGAGGGTCTTCACGGCCGTGTTGCCCAGGATCAGGATGACGGGGATGTTGATGATGACCATGAGGGCCTGGAAGAGGTCGGCGGTGTCCCAGGCCAGGCTCATGCTCAGCATGGCGCCGAGCAGGACGATGACGGCGGCCACCAGGCGGAAGCCGGTCATAAAGGCGTGGCTGGGGGTGCGCTTAAAGATGAAGCGCAGACAGCCCTCGCAATAATAGTAGTTGCCGATCAAAGTCGTGAAGGCAAACAGGGCCATAGACACGGCGATGAAGATGGGGCCGAAGCTGCCCAGAGCGCTCTGCAAGGCAGCCTGGACATAGGGAGCACCCGCAGCTTCCTCAGTGGGGACCACACCGGAGCACAGACACATAAGGGCGGTGGCGGTGCAGATGAGCAGGGTGTCGATGAACACGGACAGCATCTGGACCAGGCCCTGCTTGGCGGGGTGGGACACGTCAGCGGTGGCGGCGGCGTTGGGGGCAGAGCCCATACCGGCCTCGTTGGAGTACAGGCCGCGCTTGATGCCCTGCATCATGCAGGAGCCGGTGAAGCCGCCGAAGATGGCGGGGAAGTCGAAGGCGCTGACGAAGATGTTCTTAAACACGCTGGGGATAAGGTTTGCGTGCATCACGACGACCACAATGGCGATGACAACATAGAACACGCCCATGATGGGGACCAGAGCGCCCGTGACCTTGGTCAGCCGGTGGGCACCGCCCAGCACGCAGATGGCGAACAGGAGCGCCAGGATCAGGCCGATGATGAACGCCGTATGGGTGCCATAGAAGGAGAACCCGGCAAAGGCAGACTGGAGGTTGTAGGAGGCCAGCATGTTGTAGCCCACGGCATAGGTCAGGATGATGATGGCGGCGAAGATGACGCCCAGCCAGCGCTGGCCCAGAGCCGTCTCCATGTAATAGGAGGGGCCACCGTAGCTGTGGCCCTTCTTGTCCCGGCGCTTATAGACCTGGGCCAGGGTAGACTCAACGAAGGCGGAGGCGCCGCCCAGAATGGCGGTAATCCACATCCAGAACACGGCGCCGTAGCCGCCCAGACAGATGGCCGTGGACACACCGACGATGTTGCCGGTGCCCACGCGGGAGGCCGTGGAGACCATCAACGCGCCGAAGGAGGAGATGCCGTCGGAGGTCTTGGGCTTCTCCATCACCACCCGCAGGGATTCGGGCAGCAGGCGAATTTGGATGAGCTTGGTGCGGAAGGTGAAGAAAAGGCCCGCCGCAATGAGGAACAGGGGGACCCAAGGCATGTACAGTACCCCGCTGATGGCGTTGACCACGCCATCGATCCGCGTCAGGATCTCGTTCAAAATAAATCACTCTCTTTTCTCTGTTTTACAGCGCGATTTTCTTAGGAAAGCGGTAAGAATACTTCCATCCGAAAATAACTGCGGGTATTATTCTACAGGAGCGCAGGGCAAAAAGCAAGCACAATCGTCCTGCCCGGCCTGCTTTCCCGAAAAAACTGGCGCGGTCCGAACCACCGGACCGCGCCAGAAAACATGTTGAGGAGAGCAAGGACAAGCTCAGTCCTTGGTTGCCAGGCTGCCAAACATCGCAGCTTCGCGGTCGGCCTTGGGGATGGCCTTTCTCTGCATACCGGAAATGGCGTACAGGACGAAGCCGATGATCATCCAGCCCACGAACATGATGCTGGCGGTCTTGCCCATGTACACGGGGTTATTGGGCACGAACAGCAGGATGAAGACCACGGTGGTGACCAGGGCAGAGAAGCCAGCCATAGCCACGCCGCCGGGGATCTTGTAGGGACGCTCCAGATCGGGCGCGATCTTCCGCAGACGGATCAGCGAGAAGGAGGTGATGCACCAGGACAGCACGAAGGCCGCCGCCGAGAAGGACGTGATGGAGCCGATGAGACCAGCGCCCAGGAAGGGGCCGATCAGGGACAGCAGCAGGCAGACCAGCAGGCCGGGAACAGGGATACCGTTCTTATTCTGCTTGGCAAAAACGCCGGGGACCAGGTTGCCGCGGCCCATGGCCATGAGCAGGCTGGCGGAAGCCATGAAGAAGCCGTTCCAGGTGGTGAACAGGCCGGCGATGGCGCCCAGCGTGATCAGCCAGTACAGGACGTTGCCCACAGCCCCGGGATACAGGGCCCTGAACATGGTAGCAGCGGAGGGGTTGGCCATGTGTGCAAACTCCTGCCACTTCCAGGCATAGCCGAAGCAGAACAGCAGGACAGCATAGAACACGCAGGCCAGGACGACGGACAGCACCACGGTCTTGCCCACGCTGGCCACATCGCCGCCGGCATCCTCGATGCCCTGGGGGATGGTCTCGAAGCCGGCCAGGAAGAAGGGAGCGGAGGCCAGGATCGCCAGGATGCCGCCGAACATGCTGTTGTGAGAGACCTGCTTCAGGCCCTCTGCGGGGTCACCGTAGATGGTGGGGTCGGTGACATCATAGATGGGCTTCCAGTTATCTGCGTTGCCGCCGATGAGGGAGGCCACAGCGCCGATGATGGCAGCGCCGACCAGGATGAAGCACAGGATCTTCTGGACAGAAGCGGCAGCAGCCAGGCCGCGCATGTTCAGAGCGAACAGCAGCAGAGAGGCCACGGTGCCGATGACGATGGTGATCAGATAAATGTCAGAGCCTTCCAGACGAT
>CAVCXN010000208.1:0-3415 GCA_963606215.1 uncultured Mycoplasmatota bacterium
TGTAACAACAATAGCGTGACCATTGATGCAAACGGAACCGTAACCATTCCGGCCGGTATTACAACGGACATCACGATCACTGCATACTGGACGCAAAATCCCGTCAAGCTGCTTGACCCCAATGGGCAAGAGATGAATGATAAGCTGGCGGCGAACACGCCCCTGCCTTATACGATTTCCTACGCCAACGGCGACGGAGATGTTGACGACGCCATTGTTGCCTACTGGGTCGACCCGTACACCAAAGAGCACTACTACAACGGAGACACTGTGAAAGCAGGCGTGGCTACGCTCCGGGCCGTGCTGATGGACGATGAGACTCCCATGGAGATCAAGAGCCAGGCACAGCTCGAGGAGATCGTGGAGAACGCGAACAATACTGGCTGGCTGAACGGAAACTACAAGCTGGTTCAAACTGTAGAGCTGTCCAGTAGCTGGACGGGCATCGGAACAAGCAGTGCACTGTTTACCGGTACCTTTGATGGCAATAACTGTATGATCACGTACCAAAATGCACCGCACCCCTTGTTCAATTATGCCTCCAGCGCTGAGATCAAGAACCTGATTATCACCGGCAGCTTGACCTGTGCAGATCAATATGTCGGCGGTATCGTGGGGTATGCGGGTGCAGGCTGCACCATTTCGAATTGTACGGTTAACGGTGGCCGGATCATCGCAAATGGCAGCGCCACTGCCTATGTCGGCGGCGTCGTGGGCTACGCGACTGGAAGTGACGAACTGAATTCTTTGACCATCTCAAACTGCACTGTACAGGCTATGACGATAACTGGTCCGTCTACTGCTCAGGGCTGTTATGTGGGCGGTATTGCAGGCTACCTGAAAAACGGAAAGGTGGACAATGGTTCACAATCATATCCGGTTTATAACTGTACAATCACAGCAGCCCCCACCTCTGGCGACGTCTGGGCAGGCGGAGCTGTGGGTTGCTCGTACAATTCTAACTTTTCAAATGTGACTGTACTAAATGGCACCATTCAGGCAAACTCTGAGGGGAATGTTTACTCTGGCGGTATCGTGGGAGAGATTGTAGTTGACAAAGTAGTTGACGGAACAACTGTTTACACGATTTCCGACTGCATGGTCACAGGTAAAGGCGCAGGTACAGCTGAGACTAAAGGAGATACCGCTGTTGCTTACGCCGCTGGCGTGGCAGGTCGCTTAACGTTCTCCTGCAATAGTCCCTCTGAGGTGAAGATTTCTAACCTGATCCTTACCGGCTTCTCTTTTACCGCTACCGCCAAGGGCAACAATGCAGTTGCAGGCAAGGTCATTGGTGAAATTCAATCCAATGGAGAAGCACAGAACCAGGTGAGCATTTCTTCTAACAGCGCAGTATCCGCTACTGCGAAGGAAAACGACACCACAATAGAAAACAACGTGGGAAAGAATCCGAACAATGTGACACTGAACTGATAAGCTGACAAAGGCCCCGGAGCGTGCTGCTCCGGGGCTTTTGGCTTGGGGGGTGCGCGTTCCATGTACTTTAAGTTCCCTTTAGGTTCCTCCTGTATGCTATCCCCAGAACGAAGGAGGTCACCGCTATGGCAAACCAGATTCAAACCTGTTTTGAGCGCTACGAAAAAAAGTACCGCATCACCGCGGCCCAGCAGCAGGCGCTGCTGGCCGGGATGCGGCCTTATATGACTGCCGATGCTTACGGCGAATACACCATCTGCAACATCTACTACGACACCGACGACTGGCGGCTCATCCGCGCCTCGCTGGAAAAGCCCGTGTACAAGGAAAAGCTGCGGGTGCGCAGCTACGGCGTGCCGGGGCCGGACGGGAAGGTCTTTGTGGAGCTGAAAAAGAAATATGACGGCGTGGTGTACAAGCGCCGCATCACCACCCAGGCCAGGCTCGTCGCCCCGTTTCTGGCCGGCCAGCTGCCGGGGCAGGACTTTGGGCAGATCGGCCGGGAAATTCGCTGGTTCCAGGATTTTTACCACACCAAGCCCAAGGTCTACCTGGCCTACGACCGGCAGGCGTTCGCGGGCATCGAGGACAGTGAGCTTCGCATCACGTTTGACACCGGCCTGCGCTGGCGGGACACGGACGTGGACCTGTGCGCCGGGGACTACGGCGCGCCCATCCTGCCGGACGGAGAGATTTTGATGGAGATCAAAATTCCCGGGGCCTGCCCGCTGTGGCTGAGTCAGCTGCTGTCGGAGGTGGGGGCCTTCCCCAGCTCCTTCTCCAAGTACGGCACCTGCTACAAGAACAATCTCATCGACCGCACCCCGGCGGCCGCCTTACACACGCTCCACAGAAGGGAGGCGAAGGTCTGTGCTTGATTCCATGTTTTCCTCGATCCTGGGGGCCGAGCTGACGCTGACGGCGTTCCTGCTGTGCACCGTGACCTCCCTGGTTCTGGGCCTTGGGCTGGCCTGCGTGTCCCGCTTCCGTTCCCACACGACCCAGAGCTTCACCGTGACGCTGGCCATTCTGCCCGCCGTGGTGCAGCTGGTCATCCTGCTGGTGAACGGGAACATCGGCGCGGGCGTTGCCGTGGCGGGGGCGTTCAGCCTGGTCCGGTTCCGCTCGGCGCCCGGTACTGCCCGGGAGATCGGCGTGCTGTTCCTGGCCATGGCCATCGGCCTGGCGACGGGCATGGGTTATATCCTGCTGGCGATTCTGGCCTTTGTGATTCTGTCCGCCGTCCTGCTCCTGCTGACCGCCACGAACTTCGGCCAGGGCGGGGCCGCCGAGCGCATTCTGAAGATCACCATCCCCGAGAGCCTGGACTATGACGGCCTCTTTGACGATCTCTTCGAAGAGTTCACCACCGCCCACAGCCTCTCCCGCGTGAAGACCAGCAACATGGGGACGCTCTACGAGCTGGAGTATCGCATCACCCTCCCCGAGGACCGCATCCCCAAGGAATTCCTCGACGCCCTGCGCTGCCGCAACGGGAACCTGAACATCGTCTGCGGCCGGGAGACGCTGAAGGAAGCCCTGTAACAACTTGCTTTTTCCCACAAACTTCCGTATAATTTTTATGGGGGCCGATGCAGGCATCGGCCCCCTCTTTCAAACAAAAAACGAGGTGAGTCTCATGCGGCTGTTGATCGCGGAGGATGAAGTGGACCTGGCGGAGGCGCTGACGGTCTTCTTTGAGAAAAATCATTTTAGTGTAGACGCCGTGCACAACGGTGCAGACGCCTATGAATATGCCGTCACCGGCGCGTACGACGCGGTGATCTTAGACGTGATGATGCCCAAGCTCAACGGCATCCAGGTCCTGGAGCGCCTGCGGGCCGAGGGCGTGAAAACGCCCATCATGATGCTGACGGCCAAGGGGCAGAAGGACGACCGCATTACGGGATTCAATGCCGGGGCGGATGATTATCTCCCCAAGCCCTTTGACCCCGACGAGCTGCTCAGCCGCGTCCGG
>CAVCXN010000209.1:0-6195 GCA_963606215.1 uncultured Mycoplasmatota bacterium
CGCTGGACATCGACATGTACATGCGCATCGCCACCGAGCTGCATCTGAAGCGGCTCATCGTCGGCGGTCTGGAGCGGGTGTATGAGATCGGCCGTATCTTCCGCAACGAGGGCATGGACACCAAGCACAACCCCGAGTTCACCACCGTGGAGCTGTACGAAGCGTATGCCGACTTCAATGACATGATGGACCTGTTTGAGGACTTCCTGTCCTCCGCTGCCCAGAAGATTCTGGGCACCTATGAAGTCACCTGGCAGGGCGAGAACATCAACCTGGCTCCCGGCTGGCGTCGGCTGACCATGGCTGAGGCGGTGAAAGAGTATCTGGGCGTGGACTTCATGGCCATCACCGACGACGCGGAGGCCGTGGCCGCCGCCAAGTCCGTGGGCATCGACATGGACGGCGTGGAGCCGACCTGGGGCCACGCGCTGTATGAGTGCTTCGACCAGAAGATCGAGGGGATGCTCATCCAGCCCACCTTTATCACCATGCACCCCGTCGATGTCTCCCCCCTGGCCAAGCGCTCCCCCAAGGACCCCCGCCTGACCGAGCGGTTCGAGCTGTTCATCTGCCGCAGTGAGATGGGCAACGCCTTCTCCGAGCTGAATGACCCCATCGACCAGAAGGAGCGCTTCCAGAAGCAGGTGGAGCTGCGCGCCAAGGGCGACGATGAGGCCGGCATGATGGACGAGGACTACATCAACGCCCTGGAATACGGCCTGCCCCCCACGGGCGGCCTGGGCATCGGCATCGACCGCTGCGTGATGCTGCTCACCGGCGCGGATTCCATCCGTGACGTCATCCTGTTCCCGACCATGAAGCCTCTGGGCGAGACAGAATCCAAGAAGGCGGAAAAGCCCGCAGAAGAGCCTAAGGCCCCCGAAGCACCCGCTGTGAAGATCGACTTCTCCAACGTGGAGATCGAGCCGCTCTTCCAGGACCAGGTGGATTTTGAGACGTTCAGCAAGTCCGACTTCCGCGTGGTGAAGGTCAAGGACTGCGTGGCCGTGAAGAAGTCCAAGAAGCTGTTACAGTTCACCCTGGACGACGGCACCGGCACCGACCGGACCATTCTCAGCGGTATCCACGCCTACTATGAGCCGGAGGAGCTGATCGGCAAGACCTGCGTGGCCATCGTAAATCTGCCCCCCAGACCCATGATGGGTATCGACTCCTGCGGGATGCTGATCTCCGCCGTGCACAAGGAAAACGGCGAGGAAGGGCTGAATTTGCTGATGCTGGACGATAAGATTCCGGCTGGGGCGAAGCTGTACTAATTGATTTGATGAGAAACGGCGGAGAGTGAGAGGTTGCTTGCTCTCCGCCGTGTTGACGAAAGGATGAACACCATGGAACACATCACCAGCCGGACCAACGCGCTCATCACCCGCATCCGCAAGCTCGTGGCCGAGCGGAAGCATCGGCGGCGGGAAGGGATCATGGTCTGTGAAGGACCGAAGATGCTGGCTGAAGCCCTGCGGTGGGGCGTTGCGCTGGACACCGTTGTGTGGGAGGCGGGGAAGAGCCAGCCCGAGCGGATTCCTGAGGGGGTGCGGCAGGTGGAGGTGCCGGGGGAGGTATTGGCCTCCGTTGCGCCGACGCAGACGCCGCAGGGCGTGCTGTTTCTCTGCCAACTGCCGGAGCGAGTTTTGCCGGAGGGTTTGACGGGCCGGCGCTATCTCGTGCTGGACGGCGTGCAGGACCCCGGCAATGTGGGGACGCTTTGGCGGACGGCGGATGCTTTTGGGGCAGATGGGATGATTTTGCTCCCCGGCTGTGCCGACCCTTGGAGTCCCAAGACCCTGCGGGCGACGATGGGGGCCTGCTTCCGCCTGCCTGTGTGGGAGGGGGAGCTGAGTACCCTGCTGCCCAAGCTGGAACAGGCGGGCCTGCCGCTCTATGCCACCGCCCTGCGGGAGGACACCGTGGACCTGCGGGAGATGGACCTGCGCCGCTGTGCTGTCGCCATCGGCAGCGAGGGGCGGGGCGTGACCCAGGCGGTGCTGGATGCCAGCGCCAAGACCGTGAAAATTCCCATGACCGAAAAATGTGAATCTCTGAATGCCGCCATCGCCGGAGCGGTGGTGCTGTGGCAGATGGGATTCGGAAAATAAGAGGCACTGCGCTCTCACCCTGCGGGGGGAGGGCGCTTTGTGTTGGTTCAGGTTTGGCGGTCTTTCCCAACAATTAAAATAAGGTATCTGCCCAATTTTTCCCGGTTTTGCATTTGACAGGGGCAGAACGGGGATATATAATAATAAAACCTGCGGTCCAGTGGGGTGAACCCTTGCACCGCAGCAAGAAGGAAGAAGTTAGACGCGCCCGCAAGGGCCGGACGAGGAAGGAGACGGCCATGAGCAACCTGCGCCACTGGCTGTGGCTGACGACCCGAGGCCCCGCCCCGGGCATGTACGCGGCCCGTTTGCTGGAGCACTTCGGCACCCCGGAAGGGGTATATTTTGCCAGCGAAGCAGACTATGCCCAAGTGCCGGACCTGCCCTCAAAAGTCCGCCAGGCATTGCGAGACAAGGAACTTATGGGAGCTGACCGCATCCTGGCCCAGTGCGACGCGCTGGACATCCGCATTCTGACCTGTCAGGATGCCGCCTACCCTCAGCGGCTGGCCCAGCTGGATACGGCACCCTGCGTGCTGTATGTCCGGGGCAAGCTGCCTCAGATCGATCAGGAGGCCGCCGTTGCCGTCGTGGGGGCCAGAAAAGCCAGTCCCTACGGCGTGATGGCCGCGGGGCGCATGGCCCTGGACCTGGCAAGGCATGGGGCCGTGGTGGTCAGCGGGAGCGCCTATGGCATCGACGGCGCCGCTCTGCGGGGGGCTTTGCAGGGCGGCGGACGGGTTGTCTCCGTCCTGGGCAACGGCATTGATGTGGTCTATCCGCCCGGACACCGGGACCTCTATGAGGACGTGGCTGCCCACGGCGCACTCGTGAGTGAGTATCCCCCAGGGACGCCGCCCAACGGCCCCCACTTTCCTGTGCGCAACCGGCTCATCGCCGGGCTGAGCCTGGGGGTGCTGGTGGTGGAGGGCACGCAGTCCAGCGGGTCGCTCATCACGGCAAAGTGGGCCTTGGAGCAGGGGAGAGATGTGTTCGCCGTTCCCGGCGGCATCGACGCGCCCCTGAGCAAGGGCCCCAACGGACTGATCCGCCGGGGCGAGGCCAAGCTGGTGCAGGACGCCTGGGATATCATCGAGGAATATCATCTGCTGTTTCCGGAGACACTGCGGCCAAAGGCCCCTCTTTCCCGGCCTGCGGTGCAGGCCCGGCTGAAAAAGGCGGGGACCGTCCCCGGTCAGCCCAAGCCGGAGCCGCCGAAGCCAAGGGAGGAGAAACCGGAGGAAGAACCTCTGCCGCCTCCACCTTTGGCCCCCTTGGAGGACCCACGTCTGGTCATCGACCTGAAAGCCGACCCGGAGGCATTTCCGGCCGATCAGCTGGACGTCCTGCGGGCCTTGCAGAGCGGGGAGACGAAGTCCACCGACGACCTGGTGGAGGAAACGGGCCTGCCGGCCAGACGGGTTCTATCCGCCCTGACGCTATTACAGGTGCGGCAGATGGTGACGTGCCAGGACCGGCGCTTTACCTCTCTGGTGGACCTGCAAAACGACGAACAATCCTAACCCAACCAACCCTTCCCGCTGCCTGTGCGGGAGGAAAACGATAGAGAAGTATTCGGAGGGAATCGCGTGGCGAAATCGAATCTGGTGATCGTAGAGTCACCGGCCAAAGCAAAGACCATCGGAAAATATCTGGGGCCGGACTATAAGGTTCTGGCCTCTATGGGTCACGTCCGGGACCTGCCCAAGAGCAAGATGGGCGTGGACCTGGACAGCAACGACTTTGAACCCAACTACCAGCCCATCAAGGGCAAGGAAGAGACGATTGCCGAGCTGCAAGAGGCGGCCGACAAGAGCAAAAAGATCTACCTCGCCACCGACCCGGACCGGGAGGGCGAGGCCATTTCCTGGCACTTAAAAGAACTCCTCCATCTGCCGGAGGAAAAGACCAGCCGGGTCACGTTCAACGAGATCACGAAAAAAGTGGTGACGGACAGCATCGCCCACCCCAGAGACATCGACCAGAATTTGGTGGACGCACAGCAGGCCCGCCGCATTCTGGACCGCATCGTGGGCTATCAGCTCTCCCCCCTGCTGTGGAAGAAGATTCGTCGTGGCCTGTCTGCGGGCCGCGTGCAGTCTGTCGCCACCCGCTTGGTGGCCGAGCGGGAGGAAGAGATTCGGGCCTTTGTCCCGGAGGAATACTGGACCTTGGAGGTCACGCTCGACCGCGTGGCCCCGAATCTCGGCAGCTTCAAGACCCAGTTCTATGGCCGGGAGAAGAAGATGGAGCTGAAGTCCAAGGAGCAGGTGGATGAGGTTTTAGATGCCATCCGCACTGCCCCCTTCTCCGTGAGCAAGATCAAGCGGCAGGATAAGACACGTTCTCCGGCCCCTCCCTTCATCACCTCGACCTTACAGCAGGAGGCGTCGAGAAAGCTCAACATGAGCCCCCGCCGGACCATGTCCATCGCCCAGCAGCTCTATGAGGGCGTGGACATCGCCGGAGAGGGCACTGTGGGCCTCATCACCTATATGCGTACCGACTCCCTGCGTCTGTCCGATGAGGCCGTGGCCGCCGCCCGGTCCTTTGCCGGGGCGCGGTATGGGCAGGAGTATCTGCCCGATGCCCCCCGCCATTTCAAGGCCAAGGCCGGAGCGCAGGATGCTCACGAAGCCATCCGGCCTTCCAACGTGGCGCTGACGCCGGAGAGCATCAAGAAGGATTTGACCGCTGAGCAGTTCCGGCTGTATAAGTTGATCTGGAGCCGCTTCCTGGCCTGCCAGATGGCGAGCGCCATTTATGACAGCGTGAACATCGAAGTGACCAGCGCGGGATATGTCTTCAAGGCCAGCCGGTCCGAGGTCAAGTTCCCCGGCTTCCTGGCCGTGTACGAAGAGGGCAAGGACGAGGAGAACGGAGAAATCCAGTCCCGACTGCCCAACCTGCAGGAGGGCGAGCCGCTGGTGAAGACCGCTGAGCGGCCCGAGCAGAAGTTCACCCAGCCCCCCACCCGCTACACCGAGGCCACCCTCATCCGGGCCTTGGAGGAGAAGGGCATTGGCCGCCCCTCCACCTATGCCCCCACCATCACGACGATTATGAACCGGGAATATGTGGTCAAGGACGGCAAGTACCTCCACACTACCCCCCTGGGCGAGGTGGTCACGGGCCTGATGAAGGACAAGTTCAAGGACATCGTGGACTACGCCTTTACCGCCGACATGGAGGGACGCCTGGACAAGGTCGAGAGCGGCGAAGAGAACTGGAAGAAGGTCCTGGGTGATTTTTACCAAGACTTCCACCAGGAGCTGGAACAGGCTGAGAGGGATCTGGACGGCACCCGGATCAAAGTCCCCGACGAAGTGTCTGATGAGATCTGCGACGTGTGCGGGCGGCAGATGGTGGTGAAGTCCGGGCGGTTTGGCCGCTTCCTGGCCTGCCCCGGGTTCCCGGACTGTACCTTCACGAAGCCCCTGGTCATCGAAATGCCCGGCAAGTGCCCCAAGTGCGGGAGCCGCATTTTGAAGAAGACCTCCCGGAACGGCTATACCTATTACGGCTGTGAGCACAACGGCGACAAGATGGGCCGGGCCTGCGACTTTATGACCTGGGACGTGCCCGTCAAAGATACCTGCCCCGAGTGCGGCTGGACTATGTTTAAAAAATCTGGCCGGGGCTTTAAGAAGCCCTTTTGCATCAACGAAAGCTGCCCCGCCTTCGTTCCCGAGGAGAAGCGTGGCGGCTACCGCAAGAAGAAAACGGAAGAGGCCAAGACCGAGGGGGCCGCAGAGACAACGGCAGAGGCCGCCGAGGAGAAGCCCAAGAAGACCAAAGCGGCCACCAAGAAGACCGCAGAGAAAAAGACCACTGCCAAAAAGACGACGGCAAAGAAAACGACAGCGACCAAGAAGACGACCACCACCAAGAAAGCCACGGAAAAGAAGACGGCTACTAAGAAGACCACCACGAAAAAGGCATCCACCAAGAAGACGGCCGAAAAAGCCGAGGGCGGAGCCGACGGTTCGGAGGGCAATGCCGATGCATGAAACCGTGACGATCATCGGCGGCGGCCTGGCTGGGTGCGGCGGCCTATATGCTGCAAATTTATTTCGACTTC
>CAVCXN010000209.1:6205-8516 GCA_963606215.1 uncultured Mycoplasmatota bacterium
GTGCGAAGCCGCCTGGCAGCTGGCGAAGCGGGACATCCCCGTGGTGCTGTGGGAGATGAAGCCGGAAAAGAAGACGCCGGCCCACCACTCGGATCTGTTTGGAGAGCTGGTCTGCTCCAACTCTCTGCGGTCGGACCAACTGGAAAACGCCGTTGGCTTATTGAAAGAAGAACTGAGGCGGTTGGATTCGCTGATTTTACGGTGTGCTGATGCGCACCGGGTCGCTGCGGGCGGGGCCTTGGCGGTGGACCGGCTGGCCTTTTCCCAGGCCATTACGGACGCCATTCAGAACCACCCCAACATCACTGTGAAAGCGGGGGAAGTGACCGAGCTTCCCGCTGAGGGGCAGGTCATCGTGGCCTCCGGGCCGCTGACCTCGGATGCGCTGGCGGAGAATATCGCAAAGTATTTCCCGGACAGTGGGTATCTGCATTTCTATGACGCCGCCGCGCCGCTGGTGACGTTTGAGAGCATCGACATGGATAGCGCTTGGTTTGCCTCGCGCTATGACAAGGGGACGGCGGACTATATCAACTGCCCTCTGTCGCAGGAGGAATACTTTGCATTCGGGAAGGAGCTGCGGGAGGCGCAGGAGGCCCCGGTGCATGGCTTTGAGGACAAGAACGTCTTCGAGGGCTGTATGCCCGTGGAGGTCATGGCTCGGCGGGGGGAGCAGACTCTCTGCTTTGGTCCCCTGAAGCCACGTGGCCTGCCCGACCCCAAGACGGGGAAGGAGCCTTACGCCGTGGTGCAGTTGCGGCGGGACAATGGAGCGGGGAGCGTCTATAACCTTGTGGGCTTCCAGACCCATCTGACCTGGCCGGAGCAGAAGCGGGTGTTTTCCATGATCCCCGCCCTAAAAAACGCGGAGTTTCTGCGCTATGGGGTCATGCACCGGAACACTTATCTCAACTCACCCAAGCTCCTGGACCGGTACTACCGGGTGAAGGGGGACGAGCGGCTCATGTTCGCCGGGCAGATCACCGGGGTGGAGGGCTATGTGGAGTCCACGGCCTCCGGCTGTCTGGCGGCGTTAGAACTGGCCCGGCGGCTGGAGGGGAAGGCCCCCATTGACTTCCCCCAGGAGACGGCCATCGGTGCGCTGGCCCTGTATATCAGCCATGAAGGGGTGGAGAACTTCCAGCCCATGAACGTGAACTTTGGCATCATGCCCCCCCTGGGTTACCGGGTGAAGGGCAAGCGGAACAAAAACGCCGCCCTGTCCCAGCGGGCTTTGGAAGCCCTGGATGGGCTGGACTGGCGCTGAGCAAGAAAGGCAAAAACTTATGAAAATCATTGTAGACGCCATGGGCGGCGACAACGCACCCCTGGCCCCTGTAGAGGGTGCCCTGCGCGCGGCAGAGAAGCTGGGCGTCGAAATTATTCTGACCGGCCCCGAGGCCACCATCCGGGACTGCCTGACCAAGCTCGGCAAGACCGCCCTGCCCCAGGGCGTGACCATCGCCCCGGCCAGCCAGGTCATCACCATGGAGGATAACCCCGCCCGGGCCTTTAAGGACAAGCCGGACTCGTCCATGACCGTGGGTCTGAACCTGCTCAAGGCGAAGAACGGCGACGCCTTTGTCTCTGCCGGGTCGACGGGGGCGCTGCTCTCGGCGGCAACCCTGCTTATTAAGCGCATCCGAGGGATTCGACGGGCGGCTTTGGCCCCTGTGATCCCCACGGCGAACGGGAACATGGTGCTCATCGACTGCGGCGCTACTGCTGAGGGCACGCCGGAGTATCTCGTGCAGTTTGCCTACATGGGGTCGTACTATGCCCAGCGGTTTTTGGGCGTCGAGAAGCCTCGGGTGGCCCTGCTGAACATCGGGGCCGAGGAGAGCAAGGGCTTGGATTTGCAGAAGCAGACCTATGCCCTGCTGACTGAGGCGAAGCAGGCCGGGCGCATCAACTTCGTGGGCAATATCGAAGGCCGGGAGGCCCTCACCCAGGGCGTGGATGTGCTGGTGACGGACGGCTACACCGGGAACATTTTTCTCAAGACCATCGAGGGCGCGGCGGCGCTGTTTACCGGCGCGCTGAAAGAGATGCTGCTGGCCAGCAACAGGAACAAGGTTGCGGCCCTCATGCTGAAAAACAGCATCGGGGACTTCAAAAAGCGCTTTGATTCCAGCGAGATCGGCGGCACGGCCCTGCTGGGCATCTCCCAGCCGGTGGTGAAGGCCCACGGCTCCTCCAATGCCTATGCCTTCTACAACGCCATTCGCCAGGCCAAGACCGTGGCCGAGGCAGATATCGTGGGCGACATCGCCGCCAACGTGGAGCATATGCGCCTGGAACGGCCTAAGCT
>CAVCXN010000210.1:0-2315 GCA_963606215.1 uncultured Mycoplasmatota bacterium
GTCCAAGAGCTTCTCATATGCCTTTCGCGCCAGCATCGCGCCACCTCCTAACGGCTTCACTGTAACATAATTCCCGGGGGAAGACAACGATTTTGTCACGAAATTTTCAGGTTTTCTTCTGATTTTTGTCACGTTATTCCAAACTAGACAAACCAGGACCAGCGGCGTATAATAGGCCCAACCTGCCCGGAGGATACGGGCAAAATTTCTCCCAGTGAGGCAAAATTTTATGATCGCGTTGTTTCTCTCCCCCATTTACATCCTCGTCTGTCTCTACCTTCTCCGCTGGATCCTGCGGTGGATGAAAGCCTGCCACGGGGTCTTTCACAAAAAGAAGGTGCAGGTCGGGCTGGTGATCGTCTACGCCTTTGTCGCCCTGAGTCTGCTCACGTCGTTTCTGCTGCCGGTGTCGTCGTTACAGCGGGTGCTCAAGTGCATCAGCAACGTGTGGCTGGGCGTGCTCGTGTACTTAATTATGACGGTGGGCATTGCGGGGCTGATTCGTCTGTTGCTCAAGCGGACCAACTTCGCCCGGAAAGAACATCTGTTTAACCAGAAGCACTTTATCATCACCGGCTGGCTCTGTCTGGTCATCGTGGTCAGCCTGAGCGTCTCCGGCGTAGTCGGGGCCCGGAATTTACAGACGACAGACTATCAAGTGACCGTCCACAAAACCGTGGAGGGGCGGGATTCTCTGCGTGTCGTTCTGGTGGCCGACTTCCACCTGGGCTACAGCATCGGCCAGTGGCACATGAACAACATGGTTGAGAAAATCAATGCTCTAAATCCCAACCTGGTGGTGATTGCTGGGGACATCTTCGACAATGAGTATGACGCCCTGGACGACCCCGCAAAGCTGGCCGCCACCCTCCGCACCATCCAGAGCACCTATGGCGTCTACGCCTGCTATGGCAACCACGACATCCAAGAGAAAATTCTCGCCGGGTTCACCTTCCACCAGGATGAGGTCAAGGCCAGTGACCCGCGCATGGACGTCTTTTTGGCCGACGCCAACATCCGCCTCTTGCAGGACGAGGGCGTGCTCATCGACGACAGCTTCTATCTCTACGGCCGCGCCGACTACGAGCGCCCGGGCCGGGGTATCCAGCAGCGCCAGTCCCCGGAGGAGCTTACCCAGGACATGGACAAAACCAAGCCCATCCTCGTCCTGGACCACGAGCCGCGGGAGCTCCAGGAACTGGCTGACGCGGGCGTAGACCTGGACCTCTGCGGCCACACCCACGACGGCCAGATGTTCCCCGGCAACTTGACCATCAACCTCTTCTGGGAAAACCCCTGCGGGTATTTGCAGAAGGGCCAGATGCACAACATCGTCACCTCCGGCCTGGGCGTCTTCGGGCCCAATATGCGGGTGGGGACGAAAAGTGAGATTTGCTGTATCGACGTGAGTTTTGACGGGGCAGAATAACAAATCTCTTGATTTAAGAAAACCTTAATCTTTCCTACATTCCTCCCAAAGATTTTTGTGCTATCCTATTCACAAGATTTTGGGGAGGTTTTTCTATGGTTTCTCACTTGACCCTCATAGCCCTGGAAGCCCTGCTCCCCGCTGTTGTTTTGGTGGTGGTGACAGGGCTTCTCCTGCGGTTTGCTTACTTCAGCCGGTACTGAACGTAGTCCTCTTCCCCTGGCTGACCTTTGCCTGAGCAACCAGACTGATAGATACTTTAAGAACCATTTTACCGCCTTGACAACTGCACATCATTCCCCTATTATAAAATCAGAGAATATCAAGAGAAAGAAGGAGTCTCCCATGAAGCGAACCACCTTTCCCGCCCTCCTCCTGGCCGTCATCCTGAGCTTGAGCCTGCTCACCCCGGCGGCCGCCGCCACACGCTTTTCTGACGTGCCTTCCAACGCCTGGTATGCCGGGGATGTGCAGGATGTGCAGCAGTACGGCATCCTCCAAGGCGTGGGCAATGGCCGTTTCCAGCCCTTGGGGAAACTGACCTATGCGCAGGCCATCACCCTGGCCGCCCGGACCGACGCCTATCTCCACCACAAAGCCCTCCCCACCGGCAGTGCCTCCCCCTGGTACCAGCCCTATGTAGACTACGCCCTGGACGAGGGGCTGATCGAGGAACACGACCTGCCCTGGAACCTCAACGCCGCCTGTGACCGGGACACCATGGCTCAGCTCTTCTATGCCATCATAGACGGCGACAGCCTCCCCACCCTCAACACCGTGACCAGCATTCCGGACGTGCCCTATGAGCCCAGGACCGCCTCTATCTACCAGCTCTATCGCTTCGGCATTTTGGCTGGCAGCGACGCCTACGGCCCCTTCCACCCCG
>CAVCXN010000211.1:0-4061 GCA_963606215.1 uncultured Mycoplasmatota bacterium
GCCCGGCCAGCATGGTAAACAGATATTGCAGCGTAAACGGCACCACCGGCACCGGGACCCGAATAAACGCGCCCACGGCGATGAGCGCCGTAAACAGCGCACAGTACGCCAGATTCTTGGTCTTACTAGATTGTCTCATTTGTGAACCTCCGTTTTCTTTCTAGTTCACAATTATACGGTACCCACCCCAAATTGTCAACCAAATTACATTGGGCAGTTTACAAGAAACTTTCGGCGTCCCACCCAATTTTTCCGGCACCCCCCAAAAAGCCTTCCCCGAAGGGGAAGGCTTTTTTGAGGTGGTTCTACTGAAAAAGCTGTTTTGAGCAGGGAACGTCTATCTTTTCTTCTGAAAAAATGATACAATACCTGCACATCGAAGATTCAGAAAAGGAGCCACGCAGAAACAGATGATCGGATTCGGAACCATCCTCAACACCGTCAGCATCGTCGCCGGGGGGCTGATCGGGCATGTGACCGGCAAACTCTTCAAACGGGAACAGCAGGACGCCCTGAACCTGGCCTGCGGCATCAGCGTGTTGTTCATCGCCATCGCCGGAGCCATGGAAGGGATGCTTCAAATCAGAGACGGGCAGCTCGGCAGCGGAAAATCCATGCTGGTGGTCCTCTGCCTGGCCCTGGGCACTGTGATCGGGGAGCTGCTGGGCATCGAAGCCGGGTTCGAGCGCTTTGGTGAATGGCTGAAGCGCAAGACCGGAAACAGCAGCGACCCGGCGTTTGTCAACGCCTTTCTCACCGCGAGCCTGACCGTCTCCATCGGGGCCATGGCCATCGTGGGGGCCATTCAGGACGGCCTGCTGGGGGACTACTCCACCCTGGCGGTCAAGTCCGTGCTGGACTGCATCATCGTCGCCGTAATGACCTCCTCCATGGGCAAGGGCTGCGCCTTTTCTGCCATTCCCGTCTTCGTGTTCGAGGGGGCTAGTACGCTGCTGTCCAGACTGGTTGCCCCCATTATGACGGACACCGCCATTGCCTACTTATCCCTGATTGGCTCCACGCTCATCTTCTGCGTCGGCGTCAATTTGGTCTGGGACAGAAAAATACGGGTAGCAAATATGCTGCCCGCTGTTGTGTTGGCCGTTGCTGCCGCCTATCTGCCCTGGAGCTTTTGAGCCGTTCAGTGGCTCGTCACTTTCAGCCCCACGATGCCGATGAGCAGCAGGGCCGCAAAAAAGAGCCGCGCTGCCGTCGCCGGTTCCTTGAAGACAAGAACGCCCAGGATGACGGAGCCAAGCGCCCCGATGCCTGTCCAGACGGCATAAGCCGTGCCGATGGGCAGTGTCTTGATGGCCTGCGCCAGCAATGCCATACTAGCTACCATCGCCGCGACCGTCACCACCGCCCAAAGGGGCTTGGTAAATCCTTCAGAAAGTTTCATCGTCGTCGCCCAGACCATTTCTAAGCCCCCGGCGATCACCAGTAAGACCCATGCCATAGTTCTCTTCCTCCTTGATGGTTCCACGGATGTTCTACGCAATAAAAAAATCGCGCTTTTCTCTGTGTCTTCTACGGCCTAACGACACAGGGAAAAACGCGACCATCCCCCACCCGGCAGCGGGGGATGCGAAATCAGGATAGCATAAAACGGGTAGTTTGTAAAGAGAAAAAAGCCTTGAAGCATTTCTACTTCAAGGCTTTTGGCAGCGGGAGAAGGATTCGAACCCTCACAAACAGAGTCAGAGTCTGTCGTGCTACCCTTACACAATCCCGCTAGGTTTTGTTTTTTGCGACCCGCAACTCACGAGTGCAGGACTTATTATAGCAAAGAAACAGGAATTGTCAAGAGCTTTTTTCGAATTTTTTGAAAAAATTTTTCAGGTGGCTGTTTCGCCTGGTTCTGGGGTCTGGGCAGGTTTGGCATAGGTCTGGTGGAAGCGCTGCAAAATGGCGGCGACCTGGGCGCGGGAGGCCAAGCCTCTGGGGTCCAGAATATCTTTGCCCTTGCCCTGGATGAGGCCCGTGGCGTTAGCCCAGGAGAGGGGCGCTAAGGCGTAGCTGTGGCACTTGCTCCGGTCGCTGAACCGGGACAGATCGCCCCGCTGGGACACATCCCAATTTTTATACTGGGCGTAGCGATAGAGGATGGAGGCCATTTGCTCCCGGGTAACCCACTGCTTGGGGGCAAACTGGGTGGAGCTGACGCCGTTGACGATGCCGTTCCAGGCGGCCCAGGCCACCGGAGGGGCGTAGTAGGCGTCGGCACTCACATCAGAAAACGGCGACCAGGCGGCGGAAGCCGGACTGCCCTCCATGCGATATAAAATCGTCACCAGCATTCCCCGCGTCGTGGGGGTGGCGGGGCCGAATGTCGTGGCCCCGGTGCCGTTCATGAGGCCCTGGGCGTAGACGTAGGCCACGCTGTCGTAATACCAGGAGGACTTGCTCACGTCGGCAAAGGGAAAGGCCGCGGGCTGGGCGATCTGGGCAAAGGCCGCAGATACCGTCACCGCCCCGGCGGGCATCGTAAAGGTGTACGTCCCGTTGCTCCCCTCGCGGCAGGTCAGGGTCTTGCTACCACTCGTCACCGTGAGCTTGTCCAGCTTGAAATTCTGATTCGGTTTGACCGTGAGCGTGACCGTCGTGCCCTCGGTGGCGCTCTGCTTGTCCGCCGTCATGCTCCCGTTCAGCGCCGAGCGCACGGTGATGGGATAGACCGGCTGGGGCGTGATGGTCAGTGTGCCGAACTGATACGTAATGTCAGAACGATAATTCCCGCCCTCCGGGACCACGGCACCAGCGGCCTGGATGCCCACGCTCCCGGCCCGGGTCATGTCCGGTGTGGAGGCATAGGACAGCGTAGGCAGCTTCGCCAGCCGGTCCCCGTTGACCAGACCGGAAACGGTGTAGTCCGAGCTGCCCAAGCTGGGTGCCCACTCCCCCACCGCCGCCGTTTTGTCCTGGACGCGGATGGTCAGCTGGGCGGGCTGGATGATTACTTCGATGGGATTCGCTTTCGCCGCCGCATAGGTGGCGTCCCCGGCCTTTTCCGCGTAGACCAGGACCTTGCCCGCCTGGGTCACGGTGAGACGGCCGCTCTGGTCGATGGTGGCGCTGCCCCGACTGCCCCGCGGCTCCACCCAGTAGCGGACAGCCCCGCTCCCAGCCCCGCCGGAGAGGGTGAATTGCAGGCTTTGGCCATAGGTCACTTGGCTCCCACCCTTCAAAGTCAAGGACTGCTGGCCGTTTCCGATCTCCCCGCTTTCCGCGGGCTGGGTCTTGCGGGCGACGATCGTTACAGAAAAGGTCTCCGTGCCGCCGGTGTAATCGAGGATACCGTCGCCGTTCACGTCCTTGCCTTGGGCAATGTGGGCAATCAGCAGAACGTTCCCCAGCGTCTCCCCGGCGGTCAGCTGGGAGCCGGAGAGAACACAGCCCTTGCTGTCGCCGGAGAATTGATAGGTCACGTCCCCCGCACCGCTGATCAAGGTATCCAAATCGATGCTTTCTCCTTGGATGAGTTGGATATTCTGCTTGACTTGAGGGATGCCGGGGGCGATCTCGCCCCCATCCCAGGTCATATCACTCTTCTGCATGGTGTAATTCGCGTTGGAGGGGCGCATTCCAGAAATCGTTACCGTCTTCCCCGCCCCGGCGTAAGGTGTATCATAGGAGGCACTGGCACACGTCACGGTAAGCGTGCCGTCCAGACTGGACGCTGTAATTTCCGGTTGAGCCTTCGTCGTCCCGTCATACGTCTTATAGCAGCTCTGGACTGTGACCTCCTGCGGCAGGACAAGACGGGGGTCGATGGTAAAATGAATGGTCTTACTGCCGTAGTAGGTCCCGGTCCCTGTGATGGTCAAAGATGCCTGCCCCGCATTGATATTATTGGCATAAGAGATGGTGTAATCCGTAGCAGAGAGTGTCCTTCCCTCCAATTTCACCGTCGGCTCCGGTTCTTTCGGAGATTTGTCATAGCGGTAAAACCACTCGTCTAGGTCGATCTCCGCCTGAGACAGGTCATTCCCCTCCACCGCTGTCGCCCGGGGCGCCAACGGCAGCAAACTCAGCAGCAGCACCGCCGCCAGACACCAGGC
>CAVCXN010000212.1:0-4213 GCA_963606215.1 uncultured Mycoplasmatota bacterium
CGTAAAGGTCGAGCCGCAGGTCGTTCACGACGCACTGAACTGCGGGTATATCCCTGTTGTCTCCACCGTGGCCCTGGGCATCGACAGTGACACGTCTTACAACATCAACGCCGACACCGCAGCGGCCGAGCTTGCCATCTCCCTGGGCGCGGAAAAGCTCATCCTGCTGACTGACGTGCGCGGCGTGCTGAAGGACCCCAAGGACGACCGCACCCTCATCTCCCAGATTCGTCTGGACGAGGTGCCCGGCCTGCTGGCCAGCGGCATCATCGGCGGCGGCATGATCCCCAAGATCGAGTGCTGCGTGAACGCGCTGGAGCGGGGTGTGCACCGCACTCATATTTTGGACGGGCGCATTCCCCACTCCATCCTCACTGAGATGCTCTCCCACAAGGGCATCGGAACCATGATCTGGGAATAAGAACAAGAATCTAAAAAACTGTCACATAAAGGAGTGAGACCCATGACTTTTGAAGAACTGAAAGCAATGGACGACACCTATGTAATGCACACCTACGCCCGCTTCCCCGTGGACATCGACCACGGCCAGGGGGCCACGCTGTACAGCCTGGCCGGGAAGGAGTACATCGACTTCACCAGCGGCATCGGGGTCAATTCCCTGGGCTACGGAAACCCTGCGTGGATCGACGCCATCACCCAGCAGATCCAAAAGCTGGGTCACATCTCCAACCTCTACTACACCCAGCCCGGCCCCAAGCTGGCCAAAGCACTCTGCACCCGCACGGGCATGGACAAGGTTTTCTTCGGCAACTCCGGCGCGGAGGCCAACGAAGCTATGATCAAGCTGGCCCGGAAATACAGCTTTGACAAATACGGCAAGGGCCGCAGCACCATCATTACCCTGAACCACTCCTTCCACGGCCGGACCATGGCGACCATCACCGCCACCGGCCAGCCCCACTACCACACCTACTTCTTCCCCTTCGTGGAGGATTTCCGCTATGCCGACCCCACCCTGGAGAGCATCCAGGCCCAGGGGGGCGACGACGTGTGCGCCGTCATGGTCGAGCTGATCCAGGGCGAGGGCGGCGTACGCCCGCTGGACAAGGCCATGGTCCAGGCCCTGGCCAAGCTCTGCCAGGAAAAGGATTGGCTGCTGCTGGTCGATGAGGTCCAGACCGGCATCGGTCGGACCGGCACCCTGTTTTCCTACCAGCAGTTTGACATCCAGCCCGATGTGGTCTCCTTTGCCAAGGGCATCGCGGGCGGTCTTCCGCTGGGCGGCATTATGGCCTCCAAGAAGTGCGCGACGGTCCTGACCCCCGGCACCCATGGCTCCACCTTCGGGGCCAACCCCGTCTCCACCGCCGCAGGCGGCGCGGTCATGGCGAAGCTGGATGACGCCTTCCTGAAAGAGGTCCAGGAGAAGGGCCAGTATCTGCGGACCAGCATCGAAAACCTGGGCAGCCCTTGGCTGGGCGGCGTGGTCGGCATGGGCCTGATGCTGGGTGTGGACGTAAAAGAGGGCCACACCAACAAGGAGCTGGCGACTCTGCTGTTAGACAACGGCCTGCTCTGCCTCACCGCCGGGGAGCGTCTGCGTCTGCTGCCCCCGCTGGTCATCACCAAGGACGAAATGGACAAGGGTCTTGCCATCATGAAGCAGACCTTACACGACTAAGGACATCTCCGGAAACGGTTGAGAAAGGAAAGAAACCGCCATGAAAAAAGACCTCTTGAAGCTGCTGGACCTGACCAGCGAGGACATTCTGGAAATTCTGGACACCGCCGACCAGCTCAAGGCCATGAAAAAGGCCGGCATCCAGCACCCCTTCCTGGCCGGAAAGACCCTGGCCATGATCTTTGAGAAAAGCTCCACCCGGACCCGCGTCTCCTTCGAGACGGGCATCTACCAGCTGGGCGGCCAGGGCATCTATCTGTCCGACAAGGACAGTCAGATCGGCCGCCATGAGCCGGTGGAGGATACCGCTCGGGTTCTCTCCCGCTTCTGCGACGGCATCATGATCCGCACCTTCGCCCAGGAGGAAGTGGAAACGCTGGCCAAATACGCCACCATCCCCGTCATCAACGGCCTGACCGACTTCTGCCACCCCTGCCAGGTCTTGGCCGACCTCATGACCATCCGGGAGCACAAGGGCAAGCTGGAGGGCTTGAAGCTCTGCTATGTGGGCGACGGCAACAACATGGCCAACTCCCTCATCGTGGGCGGCCTGAAGGCCGGGATGTCTGTTGCCATTGCCTGCCCCGACACGTACCGTCCCGATCCCGAGGTCCTGGTCTTTGCTGAGCAGTATCCCGGCAAGTTCCTCTGCACCCCCGATATCCTGGCCGCCGCCAAAGACGCCGACGTGCTCTACACCGACGTGTGGGCTTCCATGGGCCAGGAGAGTGAGTTCAACGAGCGGAAGCTGGTCTTCGAGGGCTACCAGATCAACGACGCCGTCATGAACGCCGCCCACCCCGGCGCCATGGTCCAGCACTGCCTGCCCGCCCACCGGGGCGAGGAGATCACCGCCGAGGTCTTCGAGGCCCACGCCGATGAGATCTTCGACGAGGCCGAGAACCGGCTCCACGCCCAGAAAGCCGTCATGTATCTGCTCATGAAGGACTGATCCCCGTTCCACCCTTCCAAATACGCAATGCACCCCCTGCCCGGTCCGTTCAGCCCCGGGCAGGGGGTGCTTGTGTGTTGCACAAAACAGGGAATTATTCTTCTGTCTCCGGGGTTGCGAAATCGCTGTCATCGGCCTCGGGCGCTTCGCTTTCAGCCTGCTGCTCCTGGGCGGGGGCTTCGGCCTCCGGCTCGGCCTCGGCCACAGGCTCCTCAGCCCGGGGGATGGTGTGCACGACGGTGTCATCGTCGTGGAAGAAATCGCCGTCGTCCTCCCAGGCGTCCATCTGGTCGGCGATGTCCTGGAGCGTGCGCTCGATGGCTTTCCGGTGCTTATACGCTGCGATGCCGCCCAGGGCGCCGGTGATCGCCCCGAAGACCAGCATACGGCCCAGAGAATGTTTTTTTGCCATAGGGAATCCCTCCTGTGTTCTGGGTATGGTGCTACATGGTGATACCAGTACAGAAGGTAGTTTACCACAATTTACCGATTGGGTCAATCACCCCCGTCGCCCCGGCCACAGCAGCCACAGGGCGCAGACCAGCAGCGGGCAGCTCCCCCCGTGGGCCAAGGCCCAAAGCCCCAGGCCCAGCAGCCCAACGCCCAGCCCCCGCGTGACCCAAATCCAGAGGACCACGCTCCGGTGGGGTCCCACCAGCCAGGACGAGACGGCCCGCAGGACTCTCCCCCCGTCCAGAGGACCCGCCGGGAGCAGATTGAAAACCCCCAGGGCCAGACTGATGCCTGTGAGCAGATAGGCATCCGCCCCGCCGAACACCCTGGCCCAGGTCCCGGCCCCCAGCGCCAGGAGCAGACTCGCCAGCGGCCCGGCCAGGGCGACAATACACTCTTCCCGATAAGAGCAAAGCCCCGCCCGCCGGGTCCGCAAAATGGCCCCGACTCCCGTCAGCCGCAGGCTGTCGATTTTTCCGCCCAGGGCGCGGATAGCCAGGATATGCCCCAGCTCATGCACCGCCGCCGCGACCACGGCCCACAGCAGAAACCGCACCGATGCCGCCAGCAGCAGCACCCCCACCAGCAGCCAGAAACCGCCGGTGCTGTGCAGCTCAGGACCCTTCCGGCTCACCCCAATGCGTCACATCCTCCCATAAGGCCCGAAACGTCTCCACCGCAGGCTCTCCCTGGGAGAACGACTCCCCCATTCGGGCAAAGACCTCCTGCACATCCATGTCCTCCCGAACCAGCTGGCCAACCTGCTGGGAAAGCTCCGTCACCGGACCCAGGTCCATCCCCCGCCCCAGGAACACCATCCCGAAGAGGGCCAGACAGACGAGCAGCTGCCGCAGCCGCCGCTTCTCCCCCGGGGAGAGGTTCTCCTGCTTCTTCCTTGTCCCGTTCCCCGCCATGGGTCAGGCCCCCTTTCCTTGCTGGTTCTATGCCTATGCAGAGCGGACGGCAGAAATGCGAGAGAAATTTTTCGCGCTGGCGGGTTGACTTTTCTATGAGTATCCCGTATAATAGGTTAGCGTATCGGGGTGTGGCGAAGTTTGGTATCGCGCTTGGTTCGGGTCCAAGAGGCCTCGGGTTCAAATCCCGACACTCCGACCATATTAACTAAACGGTATAGATGCGTCTGGCGAAAAGCCAGGCGCATCAAC
>CAVCXN010000213.1:0-2342 GCA_963606215.1 uncultured Mycoplasmatota bacterium
GGGGCAGGTCAGTTCCGGCATTCTGTCTCCTTTCCGCAGAAAACCGCGCAGCCGGTCAGGCTGCGCGGTCGCAATGTCCACTTACAGAACCTTGGCCAAAAAGTCCTGCAGGCGCGCGCACTGCGGGTGCTCAAAGATGTCCTTCGGCGTGCCGGACTCGGCAATTTTGCCGTCGGCCATGAAGAGGACGCGGTCGCCCACCTCGCGGGCGAAGCCCATCTCGTGGGTCACGACGACCATGGTCATGCCTTCTTGCGCTAACTGCTTCATGACATCCAGGACCTCGCCGACCATCTCCGGGTCCAGGGCGGAGGTGGGCTCGTCGAAAAGCATGAGCTTCGGCTTCATGGCCAGGGCGCGGACAATGGCGATGCGCTGTTTCTGGCCGCCGGAGAGCTGGTTGGGGTAGGCGTCGGCCTTCTCCACCAGATTGACCCGTTCGAGCAGCCCCAGGGCCAGCTTGTCGGCCTCGTCCTGCTTCATGCGGCCCGTCTGGACCGGGGCCAGGGTGATGTTTTTCTTCACGGTCATGTTGGGGAAGAGGTTGAAGTGCTGGAAGACCATGCCCATTTGCTGGCGGACGAGATTGATATCTGTCTTGGGGTCGGTGATGTCCGTGCCCTCAAAGGTGATGGTGCCCTTGGTGGGCGTTTCCAACAGGTTCAGGCAGCGCAGGAAGGTGGACTTGCCGGAGCCGGACGGCCCGATGACCACCACTTTTTCGCCGGGGCTGATGTGGGCCGAGATGTCGTTCAGGACCAGGTGGTCCCCGAAGGACTTAGAGAGGTTTTTAACGTCGATCACTTTGCCGCAGCCTCCTTTCCAGTTTACCCTGGAGCCAGGTCAGGATGATGACCAGGACCAGGTACATCGCCGCCGCGCCCAGGTAGGGGTAGGTCACGCTGTAGGTCTTCGCGCCCACGGCCTTGGCCGCGTACAGCAGCTCTTTGCCGCCGATGACGGTGATGAGGGCGGTGTCTTTGAAGAGGGTGATGAACTCATTGCCCAGGGCGGGTAAGATGGCCTTGAACGCCTGGGGAATGACGATGAAGCGCATGGTCTGGAAGTAGTTCAGACCCAGGGAGCGCCCTGCCTCCGCCTGGCCGGGGTCCAGAGACATCAGGCCGCCGCGGATGATCTCGGCGACGTAAGCGCCGGAGTTGATGCCCAGGGCGATGGTGCCGATGACGGTGAAGTTCCGGCTGCTGGCGAAGATGATGCTGCCCATGATGAGCATCTGGACGATCATCGGCGTGCCGCGGATGACGGTGGTGTAGATGGTCCCGATGGCGTTGAGCAGGAACAGGATGGGGTTGTGGCGGCCGGGCCGCTGCTGGTCGTGGGCCGTGCGGATGACGGCAACGATCACGCCCAGGATAATGCCCATGATGAGGGCCAGGACTGTGACCTCAATGGTCATGCGCAGACCGGACAGATAGAGCTTCCAGCGGGCGCCGTCTACAAAAGCCCGGTAAAAATTGACGAAGAAATCCTGGTAAAAAGGCAGCTCCGCATGGGCCTGGAGCTGCGCGGACAGGTCGGCATAAAGCTGTGCCCAGTTCACGGACATTCTCCTCTCTCTTTTGAAAAGTCAAAGCAGGCGGCCAACAAAGACCGCCTGCTTTGCGTGGGGTTTCCGTTTCGGCTGTCTGATCCGGAGCCGGGGATCAGTTGGCGGCCTCTGCGGGAATGTACTTGTCGATGATACTCTGCACGGTGCCGTCGTCGATGAGCTCCTTCAGCGCGCCGTTGATGGCGTCCAGCAGGGCGGTGTTGCCCTTGGCCACGCCGATGGCGTAGTCCTCGCTGACAAACTCCGTGTCCAGGATCTTCAGGCCGGGGTTGGCCTTCACATACTCCTGGGCGGGGGCATTGTCGATGACGACGCAGTCCACCTGACCGTTGAGCAGGGCCTTGACTGCGGTAGCGCCGTCGTCATAGGCGGTGACGTGGTCCTCGCCAAAGCCGCCGTTTTCGGGTGTGTCGGAGCAGTAGATATAGCCGGTGGTGCCGCGCTGGGTGCCGATCATCTTATCGCTCAGATCGTCTGCGGACTGGATGTCAGAGTCCTCGGGGACGATGATGACCTGCACGCCCGTGGCGTAGCTGTCGGAGAAGTCCATGACGGCCTGACGCTCTTCGTTCACGGTCACGCCAGCCATGACCATGTCGCTCTTGCCGTTCTGAGCGGCCAGCAGCGCAGCGTCGAAGTCCATGTCGTCCACCTGCAGCTCCAGGCCCAGCTTCTTGGCGATGGCGTCGGCAACTTCAACGTCGATGCCCTCGAAGCTGCCGTCGTCGGTGACCATCTCGTAGGGAGGGAACTGGGCGTTGGTGGACAT
>CAVCXN010000213.1:2352-3446 GCA_963606215.1 uncultured Mycoplasmatota bacterium
GTGGACATGGTGAGCTTGCCGGCGGTGACGGTGGTCAGGTCACCGGTGTTCTCGGTGGTGGCAGTGCTGGAATCAGCGTCTGCGGCGGGTTCGGTGGTGGTGTCGCCGCCGTTGCTGCCGCAGCCTGCCAGGGACAGCACGCCGACGAGCATGGCGGCAGCCATCAGGACAGAAAGCAGTTTTTTCATGATACAGTAACCTCTTTTCATTTTTGTTCTGTGTGTTTGCAAGATTTAGAACAAGGCATATTATACACAGTATTCACTCTTCTTGCAAGCCCTTTTCCAGAAAAACCAAAACGGGACAGCGCAAATTTTGCTCTGCGCCGTCCCGTTTTCGGAAATTTATGCAATTTTCGGCGAATACTGCATGAATATGAAAAGGTTGCGCCAGAAAATTACTGGAAGCTGGCCTTTCTCTTCTCCAGGAATGCGGACAGACCCTCTTCTGCGTTGGGGTTCATGCGGGCAGCGGCCTGCATAGCGGTCTCTTCCTTCAGCAGCTCCTCGAAGGTGGTCTCGTGAGCCTTGTTCATCAGGGCCTTGGACATGGTGTAGCAGTTCTGGGGGCCCTTGGCGATCTTGTTGGCCAGCTTCATGGCCTCTTCCATCAGCTGATCGGCGGGGACGACCTTGTTGGCGATGCCCAGGGTCAGCATCTCGTCAGCCTTGACAGCGCGCTGGGTCAGCATCAGCTCCTTGGCGCGGTTGGGGCCAACGACGCGGGGCAGCAGATAGTGGCAGGCGCAGTCGGGGATCAGACCCACCTGGCCGAAGGCCACGATGAACATGGCGTTGTCAGCGACCAGAGCAATGTCAGCGCCCATGACCAGGGAGGTACCGGCACCGGCGATGGCGCCGTGGGCCGCAGCGATGACGGGCTTGGGGAAGGTGTTGAGCAGAGTGGTGAACTCGCCGGCAACGGTCATGAAGTCGAAGAAGGCGGGCTCGGTGTTGATGGTCTTCATCTCAGCGATGTCACCGCCAGCGCAGAAAGCGCGGCCCTCGCCGTTCATCACGACGCAGCGGACAGCAGCGTCGTCCTTTGCGGCGTTGAAGGCGGTGGTCAGATCGGCGAAGATCTGCTTGTTCAGA
>CAVCXN010000214.1:0-5878 GCA_963606215.1 uncultured Mycoplasmatota bacterium
ACTTTTGCAGGATGCCGTCATCGCAGATGCTGTCTCCCTGCCGGGTAACAGAGAAATTACTGTTACGATCAACGGCTCCCTTACCATCCAGAACGGTAGTCTACAGTTGGAGAATGCGGCATCTGTTACGGTCGAGTCAAATGCACCGATCTCTCTTGCAGAGGATACCAGTCTTACCCTTCCGACAACTGCTACAGCGGACGATCTGAACAGTTTGAATCTGTCTGGCACAGGCAGCGTTGGCTATGGTGAGCAGTCTGGCGCAGTCACTGCGCTCGTCTATGAATTGGACGGGGGCGTAAACGCGGACACTAACCCGACGACGTATATTGGCTTTGCAGCAGATGAAGCCCCCACGGGTTACTATCCCATTGCTTTGGCTGCGCCCACCAAGGAGGGCTATACGTTCCAGGGGTGGTATACTGATGAAAGCTACACCACGAAGGTGGAAGAGATCAAGGACAACACAGTGACCACTCTCTATGCCAAGTGGGAGAAGCAGGCCCAGAACAACGGTGGGTCTTCCGGCGGCAGCTCCTCCAGCAGCTCCAACGCCATCACCACCCCCAGCAAGACGGAGAACGGCACGGTTTCCGTGGGGGCAAAGAACGCGAAGAAGGGCGACACGGTGACGATCACAGTCACGCCGAGCAGCGGCTATCAGGTCGGCCAGGTCACGGTGAAGGACGCCAAGGGCAACACCGTGGCAGTGAAGGACCTGGGCGGCGGCAAATATAGCTTTGTCATGCCGGCCACGAAGGTCAGCGTGGACGCCAGCTTTGTGAAGGAAGTGACACCGGCGGCTGACTTTGTGGACGTGGCGGCGAACGCCTGGTATAAGAGCGCTGTGGACTATGTGGTGCAGAAGGGCCTGATGACCGGCACCGGGGAGAAGACCTTCAGCCCTGAGGCCCCCATGACCCGCGCCATGCTCATGACCGTCCTGGCCCGCTACGCGGGGGAGGACACCAGCGGCGGCGCGACCTGGTACGAGAAGGGCATGGCCTGGGCTGTGGCCAACGGCGTTTCCGACGGCAGTGACCCCACCGGGAACATCACCCGTGAGCAGCTGGTGACGATGCTCTATCGCTACGCCGGCAGCCCGAAAACCAGCGGGAGCTTGGCGGCGTTTGCCGATGCCGACACGGTCAGCGAATATGCAGTCCAGGCGATGCAGTGGGCCGTGGAGCAGGGAATCCTCACCGGCATCACCCCCACGACCATCACTCCCCAGGGCAACGCCACCAGAACGCAGGTGGCGACGATCCTGATGCGCTTCTGCCAGGGGCAGGGCGCCTGAGCGGGCAGAAATAAGACCCAAAGCAAATGAGACCAGCGGAGGTTTTGTGCCTCCGCTGGTTTTTTGCGGGCCAAAGTGAAAAGAAAAGCAGCGTCTCCCCCTATTGGATTTGTGCCAGGTGCCCTTTTTTCCGGCGGCCCGGAAAAAGCCGTGAAAATCCCCCCGGTTTGTGCTAGAATAAAGTATTCGGGCGCGGCAGACCGCTGCCCATGCGTCAGAGGAGGTCTTGCTGCGATGTCGGCCAAGGAAGAATTTATCGAACTGTTTCAGGAACACATCCACCGGGACGGGGCAGAGGCCCTGCTGGATTACCTGACCAACAAATGCGACTTTTTCACTGCCCCCGCGTCCGCCCGCTACCACGGGGCCTACGCCGGGGGGCTGTGCGAGCACAGCCTGAACGTCTACCACTGTCTGGTGGACTACCTGGCCCGGGAGCGGGTGACAGATTTATATGGGCTGGAGTACAGCCAGGAGTCCATTGCGTTGGTGTCCTTGCTGCATGACGTGTGCAAGATCGGCTGCTACAAGCCCTCCACCCGCAACGTGAAGGGGGAGGACGGCAAGTGGACCAAGGTCCCGACGTATCAATATGAGGACCCCATGCCCTATGGCCACGGGGAAAAATCCGTCTATGTGGTCAACGGCTTCGTCCGCTTGACGAGAGAAGAGGCCATGGCCATCCGCTGGCACATGGGCTTTTCCGGGACGGAAGACAGCCGTCTCGTGGGCAAAGCCTTCGCCAAGTATCCTCTGGCCTTCGCCCTGTCTGTGGCTGACATGGAAGCCACCTATTTCCTCGAAGAGGAACCCTGATGTTTTAGGGACCCTCCGCAGGGACAGGGACGCCCCCTGTCCCCCCATGCCCCCCTACTATCCCACGCGCCCCCCAGCGGAGGGGGGACGCAGGAAAGGAAGCTATTCACTCTATGACAACCTTTGCATCCCTTGGGATTGCGGACCCCATTCAAATCGCTCTGGCCGAGTACGGCTATGAGACACCGACCGTGATCCAGGAAAAGGCCATCCCCGCCGGTATCGCCGGACGGGATGTCCTGGGCAGCGCCCAGACCGGCACGGGCAAGACCTGTGCCTTCGGCGTGCCCATTTTACAGCGCCTGGCCGAGCAAGGCCACGGCAAATCCATCCGCGCCCTCATCCTCACCCCTACGAGAGAGCTGGCCATCCAGATCGACGACAACCTCCACGCTTACGGCAAGCACCTGCCCCTGACCGAGGCCGTTATCTTCGGCGGCGTGGGCCAGGGTCCCCAGGTCGAGAAGATCAAGCAGGGCGTGGATATTCTCACTGCCACCCCCGGCCGCCTGTTAGATCTGGCTGGTCAGGGACTCTTGGACCTGTCTCAGGTGGAGATTTTCGTCCTGGACGAAGCCGACCGGATGCTGGACATGGGCTTTATCCACGACGTACGCAAAGTCATCAAGCTCCTGCCGGAGAAGAAGCAGACCATGTTCTTCTCCGCCACCCTGCCGCCGGAGATTCTGGACCTGGTGGACTCGCTGCTCCATGACCCGGTGAAGGTCGCCGCCGCGCCCATCTCCACCCCTGTGGAAGTCATTCGCCAAGAGGTCTGCCTGGTGGATCGGAAGAACAAGACGGACCTGCTGTTAGAAATTCTACAGCAGGAGAACGTGCGCAGCGCCCTGGTCTTTACCCGCACCAAGCACGGCGCGGACAAAGTCGCCCGGGATCTGACCCGCAAGGGCGTCACCGCCGCCGCCATCCACGGAAACAAGTCCCAGACCGCCCGGCAAGAAAGCCTGCGGAAGTTCAAATCCGGAGAGCTGCGGGTCCTGGTTGCCACGGACATCGCCGCCCGGGGCCTGGACATCGAAGACCTGGCCTACGTGTTCAACTACAATCTCTCAGAAGTTCCCGAGACGTATATCCACAGAATCGGCCGGACCGGACGCGCGGGGAAGGGGGGTACGGCCATCTCCTTCTGCGATTATGGCGAGCTGCCGATGCTGAAAGACATTGAGAAGCTGCTGAAAAAGCCCATCCCCCGCCGGGAGCACGACTACCCTATGCAGGTGTTCGAAGCCCCGAAGAAGGACAGCAAGGGCCGCCTCGTCTACCCCGAGGACGCGGAGGCCCGCCAAGCTGCCCGGGAGAAAAACGCCGCCCGCAAGCAGGCCGCAGCAGAAAAAGCCGCCCAGAAAGCGGCCAAAGAAGCGGAACAGGCCGAAAAGCAAGCGGCCCTGGCCGCTCAGCAGGCCCAGGAGACATTTGCCGAACCCACCGGAGAACCGACAGGCAAGAAGCGCCGCCGCCGGAACAAGAGCCGGAGCGAAGCCGCCGAACCGACGGCTCCGCAGGCTGCTCAGCCCGCCCCCAAGCCGGAGAAGACCCGGCGGACCTTCCCCCACGGGAAGCAGAATCTGGGCAGTCTGTCCGATTTCTTAGCTGCCCAGCCTACGGAGGCAGAAGAGGTCTCCTACTCGCCCCACCGGGACCCGCTGGAAGGGGAAGTCATCATGGACGCCACCGCCCGCCTGCTGGCGGCGAAGCCCGTCTACCACTATTACAAGCCCCACAATAAAAATCAAAACGACCGGAACCATGGCCGCGGCTCCAAGCCCCAAAACCAGGCCCACGGACAGAACGACAGCGCCGAGCGGAACGGCCGGAACCGGAACGACCGGCGGAGCAAGAACCGCAGCGCCAAGCCCCAGGCCCAGGAGCCGACCAAGGCCGTGAAAGCCATCCACCCCGAGCAGACGGCCCAGGTTTCCCAGCGGCGCAATGCCCCCAAGAAGGGCGCGCCCGCCCCGGTGAAAAAGGCTGGTTCCCATCTGGACCGCAGCCCCGCCCGGTCCAACCGGAGCCGGAACCGCATCCCGCCCCGACCGGAACCGGTGACGAACCGGCAAAAGGACTCCACCGAGCAGAAGAGCCTGATGAAGCCCTTCTATATCGACCATGATTAAAGACGCTGACTGGCAGCAGCGGCTCGGCGCCCCGCCCCGTAAAGATCCCAAAAGGCGGCGGCGCCGTCGCGCTGGCTGTCTGACCCGTCTGCTGGTTTTTGTGCTGGTGGTGGCTGTTCTGGCGGGATGGTTCTGGTGGCAGCAGAACGGACTGAGCAGTGAAGAGATCGAAATTTCTTCTGCCCCGGATGGATTTGCGGGCTACCGCATCGCCCTCATCTCCGACCTCCACGCGAAGGAGTTCGGGGAGGGGAACGAGAAGCTCATCCAATATGTCAAAGACCTGCACCCGGATATGATCGCCATCGTGGGCGATATTCTGCATGAAGAGAGCCAGCTCTCGATGATCCCCGCTGTCGCCAGCGGCCTGGCCAGCGTTGCCCCAACCTATTATGTCACCGGCAACCACGAGTGGGCCGCCCATGCGGTCCGGGAGCTGGAACCATTGTTAGAGGAAAACGGCGTTCACGTTCTCTCCAACACTTATGTGATGCTCGAGCGGGGCGGAGATAAAATCGCTCTGCTGGGCGCGGAGGACAGCAACGGCTACGCCGACCAGAAGACCATCGCGGAGCTGTCTGAAGAGGTGCAGCGGAACGAGGGGAACGTCTACAAAATTCTTCTCAGCCACAGAAACACCCGCTTGGAGGAATACACCGCCGCCCACATCGACCTGACTCTCTGCGGCCACGCCCACGGGGGCCTCATCCGCCTGCCGGGGACGGATGGACTCATCGGGCCGCACCGAGAGTTTTTCCCCAGCTACACAGCGGGACTCTACGACCTGCCCTATGGCCAGCTCGTGGCCTCCCGCGGCCTGGGGAACCAATTTCCCGCCTTCCGCCTCTTCAACCGCCCGGATGTGCCGGTGGTCGTGCTGGAATAAATGATTTGCGTAATTTTGGAATGGATGAATCAAGAGATCATGAAACGAAAGCAATACACCAGGGGGCTTCGGGTGGGCGTTCCCATTGCCCTGGGTTATCTGGCGGTGGCCTTTACCATGGGCATCACCGCGCGCAACGCCGGGCTGTCGGCCTTTCAAGCCACGCTGACCAGCTTTCTGGTCAACGCCTCGGCGGGCCAGTACGCCGCCTTTACCCTCATGGCCGCCCAGGGCGGTTACTTGGAAATGGCGATTTTGGAGCTGGTGACGAACGCCCGTTACCTGCTCATGTCCTGTTCCCTGAGCCAGAAGCTCTCCCCGAAAGCCAAGCTGTGGCAGCGCCTCACCGTCGGCTTTGCCGTGACCGATGAGATGTTCGGCATGGCCATTGCCGAGCCGGAGGAGGTCAGCCCCTGGTACTATTTTGGCATGATGAGCGTCGCCATCCCCGGCTGGTCGCTGGGGACCTTTTTGGGGACGACGGTGGGGAATATCCTGCCCGCCAACGTGGTCAGCGCCTTGAGCGTGGGCCTATATGGGATGTTTTTGGCCGTCATCATCCCCGCTGCCCGGAAGAGTAAGATTATTCTGGGCGTGGTCGCGGCGTCGATGGCCGCCAGCTTCGTGCTGGAGAGCCTACCGCTCTTTGCCGGCATCGCTTCGGGCACGAAGCTCATCCTTTTGACCGTGGTCCTGTCTGCGGGGGCGGCATTGCTGTTCCCGGTGAAGGACGAAGAAACC
>CAVCXN010000215.1:0-2196 GCA_963606215.1 uncultured Mycoplasmatota bacterium
CCATACAATAGTATAATAGATAGCCGTTGAATCGTAAGTATTTTTGGAATTTTGATAGAGATATGAGGTGCGACCCTGTGCAGAACGAATCACTGAGAAATATCGCCATCATCGCCCACGTTGACCATGGCAAGACCACCCTCGTGGACGAGATGCTCAAGCAAGGCGGCGCTTTCCGGGAAAACCAGGAGGTCAAGGACCGGGTCATGGACTCCGGCGACCTGGAGCGGGAGCGCGGCATCACCATTCTGGCCAAAAACACCGCCATTCAGTATGGCGACGTGAAGATCAATATTGTCGATACCCCGGGCCACGCCGACTTCGGCGGTGAGGTCGAGCGAATCCTGAAGATGGTCAACGGCGTCATCCTGCTGGTGGACGCCGCCGAGGGCCCCATGCCCCAGACCCGCTTCGTCCTCTCCCGCGCCCTGGAGCTGGGCCACCGGGTCATCGTGGTCATCAACAAGATCGACCGCCCCGACCAGCGCATCCACGAGGTCATGGACGAGGTGCTGGAGCTGCTGCTGGACCTGGACGCCACGGACGAGCAGTTGGACTCCCCCATGCTCTTCTGCTCCGCCCGCCAGGGCATCTGCTCCCGGGACCCCGACGTGCTGGGCACCGACCTCAAGCCCCTGTTTGAGACCATCCTGAGCTATATCCCCGCCCCCGAGGCCGAGACGGAAAAGCCCTTCCAGATGCTCGTCTCCTCCATCGACTACAACGAGTTCGTGGGCCGCATCGCCATCGGCCGCATTGAGCAGGGCACCATCAAGCAGAACCAAGAGATCACCGTCTGCAACTACCACGACCCCGACCAGAGCCGCAAGGCCAAAGCCGTGAGCCTGTATCAGTTCGAGGGTCTGGCCCGGGTGCCCGTCACTGCGGCCAGCGCGGGCAACATCATCGCTATGTCCGGCATCGGTGACATCACCATCGGCGACACCATCTGCGCCGCTGGTCTGGCCGAGCCTCTGCCCTTCGTAAAAATTTCCGCCCCCACCATGGAGATGACCTTCTCCGTGAACGACTCCCCCTTCGCCGGGCGGGAGGGCAAATACGTCACCTCCCGGAACCTGCGCGACCGCCTCATGCGCGAGACGCTGAAGGACGTCTCCCTGCGGGTCAGCGACACCGACACCACCGAGGCCTTCAACGTGGCCGGCCGCGGCGAGATGCACCTGTCCATCCTCATCGAGACGATGCGTCGAGAGGGCTATGAGTTCCAGGTCTCTCCCCCCCGTGTGCTGTACCAGGAGATCGACGGCGTAAAATGCGAGCCTATGGAGCGTTTGGTCGTGGACGTGCCCTCCGATTCCGTGGGCGCCGTCATTGAGAAGATCGGCTCCCGCAAGGGCGACCTGCTGGAGATGACCCCCGTGGGCACCCGTATGAAGATCGAGTTCCTGGTCCCTGCCCGTGGTCTGTTTGGCTACCGCAACGAATTCCTGACCGACACCCGCGGCGAGGGCATCATGGCCTCCGTCTTTGATTCCTACGCCCCCTTCAAGGGCGACCTGAGCCGCCGCAGCTCCGGCAGCCTCATCGCCTTTGAAACCGGCGAATCCGTCACCTACGGCCTGTGGGCCGCTCAGGAGCGCGGTGCGCTGTTCATCGGTCCCGGCGTGCCCGTTTACGGCGGCATGGTCGTGGGCGAGACCCCCAAGAGCGAGGACATCACCGTAAACGTCTGCCGCAAGAAGCAGCTGACCAACATGCGTGCCTCCGGCTCTGACGAATCCCTCCGCCTGGTGCCCCCCCGCAACATGAGCCTGGAGCAGTGCTTGGAGTTCCTGGCCGACGACGAGCTGCTGGAAGTCACCCCCGAAAACCTCCGCCTGCGCAAGCGCATCCTCAACCACGAGATCCGCATGAAGGCCCTGAAGGGGAATAAGAAGTATCAGAATCTTTAAGCGATCAGACAGTAAACAGCCTACCGAAGAGAACCCTCTCTCGGCAGGCTGTTTTTATGTTGCTTCTGCAACAGACTTTTTTCGTTCCCCGTGGGATACTGGACCCATCAACCAAGGCATCAGAAAGGAGACCTCCCCCATGAAAAAGCCTAAGATTCGTCTGACGCTCATTGAGCAAAAGGGCACACACCCCTGTCACCGCGGCCACAAGATCGGCGACAGCTTCGACTTCGACACCCAGCGCGGCGCACTATGTCCCATGGCCTGTCATGTGGCCTTCCCC
>CAVCXN010000216.1:0-9066 GCA_963606215.1 uncultured Mycoplasmatota bacterium
TCACCCAGGTGGGGCTGAATCTGGCGCTCCTGCATCTCTTCCCCCTGGTGTCCAGCCGGTGGTATTGGCCGGGCCTGTTGGTGCTGGAAGTCCTCATTTTCTTGGTGGAGGGCGCGGTATATGCCAGGCTCCTGCCCCGGTGGAAAAAGGACCCAGCGGTGGTCTGTCACCCTTGGAGGTATGCTCTGATCGCCAATGCAGTCTCGTTTGGGTTGGGGCTGGCGTTGTCTCAGGCTTTCCCTGCGCTCTCTGCGCTGTGAGGCGACCGCTTGACAAACGGCCGGGTTGAGGGGATAATAGAACCGATAAAATCCCAAGGAGTTGGAGGTGCCCAGCATGAGGCAATGTATGGATGCGGACAATCTGCACCGCCGCCTGAAAAAGATCATCGGCCAGGTCCAGGCCATCGACCGGATGGTGGACGAGGATGTGCCCTGTGAGGATATTTTGGCCCAGATCAACGCCGCAAAATCCGCCCTGCACAAGGCCGGTCAGGTGGTGCTGGAGGGCCACATCAAGCACTGCGTCCGGGACGGCATCGAGCACGGGGATGCCGACCAGACCATCGCCAACTTTACGAAGGCTGTGGAGCGCTTCGCCAATATGATTTGATTTCTTGTGCAAATTCAATAAACTCTGTCACCTCAGAAGTCCTCTTCTGGGGTGATTTTTTGCTTTTCTCCCTTGACAGGGGATACCCCTATGGGTATATAATAAGTCTGCGCTAAGTCATACCCTATGGGGTATAGGGTATGCAAGAGAGATCACAGTGGGAGGTTTCTGTATGAAACAACTGGAAGCATTTTTGGAGTGGGGCGGGACGAAGAAAGACATTACCTGTCTGGTGCTCGGCGGCCTGTCGCTGCTGGTGAGCATCTTTCATCTGGTGCCCGGCTTGCCCTTCGATGCGGCTTGGGTGGCGATTATTTTATGTGGCGTGCCTATTATTTTAGAGGCCATCATTGGCCTGGTGACGGCCTTTGATATTAAGGCCGACGTGCTGGTGTCCCTGGCCCTTATCGCATCTGTGTGTATCGGGGAGGACTTCGCCGCCGGAGAGGTGGCCTTCATCATGCAGCTGGGCGCTCTGCTGGAAGACCTGACCGTGGCCAAGGCCCGGGCGGGCATTGAGAAGCTGGTCCGCCTGACGCCCCGCACAGCCCGGGTGGTCCGGGGCAATCAGGAAATCATGTGCCAGGCTGAGGACGTGAAGGTGGGCGACATTATCCGTGTGCTGGCGGGCGAGACGGTCCCTGTGGACGGCGTGATCTTGACCGGCCAGACGGCCATTGACCAGTCCGTGATGACCGGCGAATCCCTGCCGGTAGATAAGGGCGTAGGAGACGAAGTCTCCAGCGGCACCGTGAATCAGTTCGGCTCCTTTGACATGACGGCGACCAAGGTCGGCGAGGACAGTTCGATTCAGCGGATGATCCGCCTGGTCCAGTCCGCCGACGCGGGCAAGGCCAAGATCGTCGGCCTGGCCGACCGCTGGGCCACCTGGATCGTGGTCATCGCCCTGACTGCCGCCGCCCTGACCTGGCTCATCAGCGGGCAGATCATCCGGGCTGTGACGATCCTGGTCGTGTTCTGCCCCTGTGCGTTGGTGCTGGCCACGCCCACGGCGATCATGGCTGCCATCGGCAACGCCACCCGACACGGCTTCCTGGTTCGGGAGGGCGACGCCCTGGAACGGCTGGCCAACGTAAAGCAAGTGACCTTCGATAAGACCGGCACCCTGACCTTCGGTACTCCCAAGGTCGTGGCCGTGGAGCCGGTGGACGGCGTGGAGCGGACGGACCTGTACACCTGGACGGCCTGGGCTGAGGCTCGGTCGGAGCATCCCCTGGGCAAGGCCGTGGTCCAGAGCTGGAAGAGCGAGACGGGCGGTACCCTGCCCGCCATCGACGATTTCCAGCTGCGCTTGGGCAAAGGCGTTCTGGCCGCCGCCGAAGGCAAGCATATTCTGGCGGGCAACCCGAAGCTTCTGGCTGAGGAGGGCATCGTCCTTCCCGAAAGCCTGACGGAGAAAGCCGCCCGGCATCTGGCCGAGGGCTGCACCGTCATCTTCTGCGCCGCCGAGGGCAGGGTTTTGGGCTTCCTGGCTCTGGCCGACACCCTCCGCCCCAAGGCGGCGGAGACCATTCAACAGGTGAAGGACACCGGCGTGACCCCCGTCCTGCTCACCGGCGACAACGAGAAGGCCGCCGGGCATATCGCCAAGGCCCTGGGCATCAGCTATTACCAGGCCGGGTGCCTGCCGGAGGATAAGCTGAATTTCATCGACGCCAGCCAGCAGAACGACCAGCCCGTGTGCATGATCGGCGACGGCATCAACGATGCCCCCGCCCTGAAAAAAGCGCAGGTGGGCATCGCCATGGGCGGCGTGGGCAGTGACATCGCCGTGGATGCGGCGGACATCGCCTTGGTCAATGACGACATCCGCGAGCTGCCCCACCTGCTCCGCCTGGCCCGGCGGATGATGGTGACGATCAAACGCAACCTGACCTTCTCCATGACCCTGAACTTCGTAGCCATTGTCCTGGCCATCACGGGCATTTTGAACCCTGTGGTCGGCGCGCTGGTCCACAACGCCGGGTCCGTGGCCGTGATCATCAACTCGGCGCTGCTGCTCAAGTGGCAGCACAAAGCCTGATCCCTTTTTCCAAAAGACCACCCCTGCCGACGCGACACGGCAGGGGTGGCCTTTTGCACGAAAAAAGCCTGAACCAGGACTTGACAATGGTCTGAGGGGGGACTATAATAGCTTTCGCTCTTTCCGTATGATATCATACAACGAACGGAAAATTAGGAGGGATTCGGATGAGAAACGATTATCGAGCGTATTTGCAGCAATGTAAGGAACAGGAGAGCCTGTACCACCAGATTGCCCTGTCCCTGGGTCTGCCGGACAGTGTGCTGTATCTGCTCTACACCATGGCCGAGAAGGGGGACCGGCAGAACCCCAGCAAGCTCTACAGCGAATGGTCCATCTCCAAGCAGACCGGCCACTCCGCCGTGGAGTGGCTGAAGAAACGGGAGTGGGTGACGCTGGTGCCCGACACGCAGGACCGGCGGGGCAAGCTGGTCGTCCTGACCCAGGCGGGGAAGGACTATATCCAGACCAAGGTGGTGCCCATTATGGAGGCGGAGGAGCGGGCCTTTCTGCGCCTGCGTCCGGAGGAACAGGCAGCCCTGCCCAGCCTGATCCGCAAGACCACAAACTATTTTAAGGAGGAAGTGGAGGCTCTGGCCGTCCCAAAAGAGACCGAACATGACGATCCAACTCTCTGACCATTTTGATTTATCTCGACTCTTTCGCTTCACCCTGCCGTCCATCATCATGATGCTGGTCACGTCTGTTTACTCGGTGGTGGATGGCCTCTTCGTCTCGAACCTGGTGGGCGACCAGGCGTTGGCGGCGGTGAACATCGTTTATCCGCTGTCGATGATCGTGGGCGCCTTTGGCTTCATGCTGGGCAGCGGCGGCAGCGCGGAGGTCGCCAAGGCCCGGGGCCTGGGAGAGGATCAGCTGGCCAAAGAATATTTTACGAACCTGATCATCGCCGTCGTGGTGGGCGGCGCGATTTTAGCCGGGCTTTGCCTGCTCTTCCTGCGGCCTCTGTTGGGCGTGCTGGGGGCCAACGACGCTTTGATGAGCGACTGCCTGGCCTACGGAACCATTATGCTGGCCGGTGCCCCCATCTTCCTGCTGCAAACCAGTTGCCAGAGCTTTCTTGTGGTGGCCGAGCGGCCCAAGATGGGGCTTGGCCTGGCCATCGGTGCGGGCGTGACCAACATGATTTTAGACTATGTGTTTATCGCCATTTTCCGCTGGGGCGTGGCGGGGGCCGCCGCCGCGACGGTGTGCGGCTATGTCGTGGGCGGCCTGGTCCCCTTGTTTTATTTTTTGAGCAAGAACAAAAGTCCACTGCGCCTGGTGAAGTCCAAGCCCCACCCCCGGATGCTGGGCAAGAGCTGCACCAACGGCGTTTCTGAGCTGATGACCAACATCTCTGCCTCTCTCGTCACGGTGTTGTATAACCGCCAGCTCATGGCGGCGGCGGGAGAGGAGGGCGTGGCGGCCTATACCGTCATGATGTACGTCAATTTTGTCTTTGCCGCGGCTCTCATCGGCTTTTCCATGGGTTCCGCCCCTATCTTTAGCTATAAGTATGGTGCGGACGACAAAGCTGGGCTGCAAGGTCTGTTCAAAATGTGCATCAAAGTCATTCTGGTGCTGGGCGTGGCCATGGAGATCCTGGCCCAGCTCTTGGGCGGGACGCTCTCCACCATCTTCGTGGGCTACAATGACGAGCTGCGGGAGATGACGGCCTCGGGCTTCCATGTCTTTGCCCTGGCCTTCCTGTTTAACGGCACGAATATTTTCGGCTCGGCCTTCTTTACCGCCCTGGGAGATGGCTTGGTCTCCGGCATTCTGTCCTTCCTGCGGACGCTGGTCTTTGAGTGCGGGGCGGTCCTGCTGCTCTCCACGATCTTTGGTCTGAGCGGAATTTGGTGGGCGCCGGTGGCGGCCGAGAGTGGGGCCTTCCTGGTGACGATCGCCTTTTTCGTGGGCAAGCGGAGGAAATACGGCTACGCCTGACCCTAGCTTGACAGGGTCTGCAGGTGTGCTATAATAGCCACGATTGCCGCGGAAAACAAATGGACCTGCGGCACGAAGGAGGCGTAACACGCTTGGCCAAACACCTTGACACCAATATGACGGAGGGCAGCATTTTCCGCCAACTCCTTTTCTTTTCCCTGCCCCTGTTGGCGGGGAACTTTTTCCAGCAGTGTTATAATACCGTGGACAGTATCGTCCTGGGCAACTTCGTGGGCAAGGCCGCGCTTGCGGCGGTGGGAACGACCACGCCCATCATCAATACCCTTATCGGCCTCTTCCTGGGCCTCTCCGCCGGCATCGGCGTGGTCATCTCCCAATATTACGGGGCGAAGGAGGAGGAAAAAGTAGGCCAGGCTGTCCAGACCGGCTTGCTGCTGGTGCTGCTGCTCTGCCTCGTGTTTACTGTGGTGGGGATTCTGATGGTCCCCGCCATGCTCCGCCTGATGGCGACGCCAGAGGATGTGTTCGGGGAGGCGAAGCTCTACCTGCAAATCTACTTTGCGGGGGTCTCCGGCCTGATGCTCTATAATCTGGGCGCGGGCATCCTGCGGGCGGTGGGGGATTCCCGGCGGCCGCTTTACTTCCTGCTCTTCTCGGCGGGGGTGAACACGGGGCTGGACCTGCTCTTTGTGGCGGTGTTCCAGTGGGGCATTGCCGGGGCCGCCATTGCGACCATTATTGCCCAGCTGCTCTCGGCGGTGCTGGTGCTGGGTGTTCTGACCTTTACCTCGTCCAGCTGCCGTATCCGCTGGAAGGGGATGCGGATCCAAAAGGGCATCCTGCGGAACATGCTGGTGGTGGGCCTGCCCTCGGGCTTGCAGCTGGCGATTACATCCTTTTCCAATGTCTTCGTGCAGTCCTACGTCAACCGCTTTGCCTCATCCTGTATGGCGGGGTGGGCGGCGTATCAGAAAATCGATGCCTTTGCCATTCTGCCCATGACGACCCTTTCCGTCTCCGCCACCACCTTCGTGGGGCAGAACGTCGGGGCGGGAAACTGGAACCGCGCCCAAAAGGGTACGCGCATGGCGATGATCATGGCGACGGTCTCCACCATAATCATCCTCATCCCACTGATGATCTGGGCGCGGCCCCTGTGCGGTCTTTTTAACCAGGAGAGTCAGGTGCTGGACTTTGGTGTTTACTTCATCCGGCTCATCTCGCCCTTCTATCTCATCGCAAACTTCAACCAAATTTACGCCGGTGCTCTCCGGGGCATGGGGGACGCGAAGATGCCGATGTATATCATGCTTGGCTCCTTCGTGGTCTTCCGGCAAATTTATCTGCTTGTGACCTACAAGTGCTTCGGCACGCTTCTGCCCGTAGCCCTGGGGTATCCCGTGGGCTGGGTGCTGTGCAGCGTGCTGTTGTTGGGATATTACCGGAGCGGGAAGTGGAAGAAACGGAGTTTGGTGGGGGAGACAAGTTAAGCATGCAAAAAACACGTCTGTTCTACGGAACGGACGTGTTTTTGCATGATACCTCCCCTTTCAGGGAAGCCATGAAAACATTAGTCCAGCAGCCCCAGACTCACCAGCTTGGCGGCCATTTTTTGGGGGCCAATGACCCAGAGCAGGTCACCGGGGCGCAAGGTCAGGCTGGGATCGGGGGAGGGGATGGGGAGAAGGTTGCGCTCCAAGCCGATGAGAATGCCGCTCCAATCCTGCTTGATGCCGCTGTCGCGGACGGCTTTGCCGGACTCGGGCATGGATTTTTCCAGGGTCACGCCGCAGCAGAGAAGCTGACGAGCCTCCGGGATGTTCTGTTGGTTGGCGATGTACTCCCGCAGGGTGATTGGCTCTGTTGCCACCGTTACGCCCAGCTGAGCTTGGACGCGGCAGAAGTTTTCGATCTGCTGGTGGCCGCCCATGACCACCAGCTTGTCCTTGGACTGGACGACGATGTGGCCCTCGGGGATGTTCATCAGCAGGCGGCCCCGGAGAATTTTGATGACGTTTACATGGTCATGTTTGCCCCAGTCCAGTTCCATGAGGCGTTTTCCGGAGAGAGCGTAATCATCGGGGCACTGGAGGACGACGACGTAAAGCTGCTCCGTGAGCCACTGGTGGGCCTTCTGCTGTCCGGCCTCCTGGCCGAAGCGGGCGGAGAGCTTGCGCTCGTTGAAGTTGGCCAGGAAGCGGGCCTCGACTTCTAAGTAGCTGCCCGCCAGCTTTTTTGAGTGGGTGGCCATCCAGATAACGGGCAGAGCCACGGCTATGATCCAGAGAGGATTGACCTGGAAGATCACCACCGCCGGAACCGCCGCCAGCAGCACGGCCACGGCCATCCGCAGGACCATGAGGAAGGACAGAATCACCCGGTTCGAGACCTTGTCCAGCCAGAGGGAGGTGAAGTAGCGCTTCTTCATGTGCAGCATGGCCGGGAGCAGGAAGGCCAGGAGAAGATAGATCACGCCGCAGTCGATCAGCTCCGCCCAGAGGATTCTGTCGCTTCCAAGTACGTCCTTCAGGAAGGGGAGCAAAGCCCGCACACCGACCAAGATCGCACCCACGGCCAGGATGCCATAGAGCGTGAAGGACTTAAAATAGCCCTGCAAGAACTTGGCCCAATCCCGGCCCTCGTCCTCCTTGGACTGCTCCCGGGCCTGGCACCAGCGCTCGATGCCGTCCAGCCATTTTTTCGGGAGGTGGGTCAGGAGAAATTTCTCCATAGGCTGGGAGAGCTTAAGAAGAACGGGCGTGGTAAACGTCGTGAGGACGGAGACGGCCACGATGATGGGGTAAAGGAACGCCCCCGTGACGGAGAGGGACTGGCCCAGACCCGCGATGATGAAGGAGAACTCGCCTACTTGCGTCTGCGAGGCCGCCGCAGGCAGGGAGAGGTTCAGACGCTTGCCCGCCGCCAGGCCGCCGACGGTCAGGAAGAAGAGCTTGCCCACGATGGAAATGACGCTCAGGAGCAGGATGGGCAGGATGTATTTCACGATCATGGCAGGCTGGACCATGAAGCCGACAGAGACGAAGAAGACGGCTCCGAAGAGATTCTTGCAGGGCGTGACCAGATGCTCCACCCGTTCGGCGTGGACCGTCCCGGCCAGCAGAGAACCGGCCAGGAACGCACCCAATTCTGTAGAAAGGCCGATCTCTTCCGCCAGCACCGCCATAAGGAAGCACAGGCCCAGAGAGAAGACGAGCAAAACCTCGTCGTTCATGAGACCCACTAGCTTTTTCATCACCGTGGGCACCAGATAGATGCCCAGGATCAGCCACAGGGCCAGGTAGAGCAGGAGCAGGCCGATGCGCTCGGCCAGGGCGAAGCCGCTGATGGACTGGGACACGGCGATGGTGGAGAGGATGACCATGGCGAAAATCGCGATGATGTCCTCAATGACCAGGGTGCCCATGGCGAGATTGGCGAAGGGTTCTTTCTTGAGGCCCAGGTCCTCAATGCTTTTCATGGTGATCATGGTGGAGGACATGGCGAGCATGACGCCGAGGAAGACGCTGTTCATCGTTCCCCAGCCCAGGGCCAGGCCCACCAGCACGCCCACGGCCCCCATGCCCACGGCCTGGACGCCCGCCGAGAGAAAGCCGGGCACGCCGACCTCCGCCATTTTGTGGACGGAGAACTCCAGCCCTAAGCCGAACATCAGGAAGATGACGCCGATGTCGGACCAGACCTCGATGCTGCCCAGGTCCTCAATGGTGGGCAGAAACTGCACCACCGGCCCGGCGAGAAATCCGGCCAGAATATAGCCCAGCACGGAGGGGAGATTGATTTTTTTGCACAGCAGGGTGGTCAGCGCGGCTACCACCAGGATAATGGTTAAGTCGGTGATGAGGGCGGGGATTTCTTGCATAGGGAGCCTCCTTTGGTAGTCTTTTCTACATTATAAAGGAAAACAGAGGGGATTGCAATTCCAACCTGTAAATTTTTTCCTAGCTTGTCCCCAAACGAAACCTGTGCTAAGATAGGCAGAGAACGCAGGGAGGGATACACCTTGGAGCACACGTTAGAGTATGATGTTTTGATCGTCGGCGCGGGGGCGGTGGGCTGTGCCATTGCCCGGGCGCTGTCTCGCTATACTGTCCGCGTGGCCGTTTTGGAAAAAGAGGCGGATGTAGCCGCCGGGACCAGCGGGAGAAACTCCGCTGTGGTCCACGCAGGCTTTAACAACCGGCCGGGGAGCAGAATGGCCAAGCTCTGCGTGGCGGGCAACCAGGGCTTTGAAGCCCTGTGCCAAGCGCTGGACGTGCCCTATCGGAAGACCGGGAAATTGCTGGTCGGCTTCGACGAAGAGGATATGGCGACGCTCCGCCGCCTGAAAGCCCAGGGGGACACCAACGGCTGTCGTGGGCTGGCGATGCTCACGCAAGCAGAATTGCACGCCAAATTGCCCCAGGTGGGGGGCATCGGGGCCATGCACTCCCCGGAGACGGGCATCTTTGACCCCTTCCTTTATACCGTGGCGTTGGCGG
>CAVCXN010000217.1:0-4421 GCA_963606215.1 uncultured Mycoplasmatota bacterium
ATATCGTTCCCTTTGAGGACGACCACGAGGGGATTTTGAAAGAGATTGGGTCCTTGGGCGAGAAATTCGATTTCTTGATCGGGGCCTGCGATTCCAAGCAGTGGCTGGACCGCTGCAACTTCCTGACCCTGGGAGAATATCACCATTGCGTCGCTGTGCCGCGGGAGCACCCCTTGGCCCGAAAAGAAAAGCTGACCATCGAAGACCTCTATGGACAGACTTTGAGGATGGTCAAAGAAGGCGACTCTGCCAGCGTGGACCAGGTGCGGCACTTTGTGCAGCAGCACCCGGCTATCACCATCGAGGACACCCCGCAGTTTTATGACATCGAAGTCTTCAACCACTGCGTCCAGACCTGCCAGCCTCTCCTCTCGCTGGACTGTTGGAGCGAGGTCCATCCGGCCCTCGTGACCATCCCGGTGGACTGGGATTTTACCATCCTCTACGGCATTCTCTACTCGCTTACCCCAGACCACGATACCCTGCGCTTCATTGAGCTGGCGAAAGCCTGGCTGAAAACAGGAGAAACGGCAGGGCAGCCGTAACAGCATGCCCCACCGTTTCCCTGGATGGAGTCTTTCCCAATATAGAAGGATATGAGAGGGTCAGCGCTTTCCCGGGCGCCGGCCTTGGAAGGTGTATGACAGGAATGCGCGGAGGAACTTGACATTCCTGCTGCGCCTAGCATACTGCCTGAACCTTAAATTTACTTAAAGGATTTTTAAATCCCTGGAATGAACGAAAAAAGGAGGGCCGGACCCATGGCCCGCTATCGCACAGATATCAACAGCATCTATCTCTCCCCCCGCACCCAGGCGGTGTTAGCGCCGATCCGACACTGCCCTTTGACCACTGTCGTTGCCCCTATGGGCTACGGAAAGACCACCGCCGTCCAGTGGTTCCTGGAGAGCCGCCAGGCGGCGGGGGAGCATGTCGTTCGGGTCAGCATTTACTCGAACGACCTTCCGCTTTTCTGGCGCAGCTTTCAAGCGGCCTGGCGGGGCACGCCCCTGGCCGGACAGCTGGACCCCATGGCGTTCCCGGTGGGGGACACGGCATTGGGCTTGCTGTCAGAACGACTTTTGGATTTGCTGGCGGGGGAGGAGACCTATTATTTCTTCCTGGATGACTACCATCTGATGAAAGACGATCAGGTGACAGCCCTGCTCCTGTCTTTGGCCCGTCTGCCCGGCGCGCCGCTTCATCTCATCGTGGCCTCTCGGGATCAGGTCTTGTCCCCCAGCCAGGAATTGCGCCTGGGGCGGGACCTGCACCGGGTCACGGCCAGAGATTTGGCACTGACCCAGGAGGAACTGGCGCTCTATAGCCGCCGGTGCGGAGTGGTTCTGCCGCCGTCGGACCTGGTACATCTGGCCCAGACCAGCGAGGGCTGGTTTTCTGCCGTCTACCTGAATCTGAAAGCCTACCAGACCCACGGGACCCTGCTGACCGAAGGGCATACGATCTACGAAATGCTGAACGAGGCCATCCTGGACCCCTTGCCCCGGGAGCGGGTGGATTTCCTGACCCGCATGAGCCTGGCCGATGAGTTCACCGCAGAGCAAGCCGCCTTTGTCACGGGCCGATCCGAGAGCAAACCCCTCATCCGCGCCCTGACCGAGAGCAACGCCTTCCTCCGCCGCCTGCCCGACGGCCAGAACTATCGGCTCCACCACATGATGAAGGAGTGCTTGGGCCGACGCTTCCAGAGCTATCCTCCGGAGGAACAGCGGGCCGTCCGCTGCCGTCACGGGGCCTGGTATGAGCGGCAGGGCGAGTACCTGCGGGCGGTGAACTTTTACTTACAGGCAGGGGATGATGTCTCCGTCCTGCGCCTGATTGACGTAGATACCGGCCTGCAAATGGCGGGGCTGGCCCCGCAGAAATTGCTCTCCTGGCTGGCCCAGTGCAGGGAGGAAGCGCTGCTGTCCGCCCCACGCAGTCTGCTGGTCCTGATGCGCCGTCTGTTTTCCCTGGGAGCCATCCCACAGATGATGGCCTTGAACGGCCTGCTCCCTCGGGCCTTGGAGCAGAGCGACTTACCGGAGCGGGAGAAGAAGAATCTTCGGGGTGAGTGCGATTTGATCCTGAGCTTCCTGGGTTACAATGACATCGCCGCCATGAGCGTCCGCCACCGAAGTGCCTGCCGCCAGATGGACCGCCCTGCCATTTCGATCCACAAAAACGGCGCCTGGACCTTCGGCTCCCCCTCGGTCCTCATGATGTTCCACCGGAAGCCGGGGGAGATGGGGCAGGAACTAAAAACCATGCTGGAATCCATGCCCTACTACTACCAAGTGACTGACGGCCACGGCATGGGGGCCGAGCGGGTCATGGAGGCGGAGGTTGCCTACGGTCAAGGGCGTTTTGTCGATGCCGTCATCGCCCTGGCCCGGGCCCGCAGTGCAGCGGCGGCAGAGGAACAGCGCTACATGCTGCTCTGCTGTGACTTCCTCTCTCTCCGTCTGGCCCTGACCGGTGCGACGGCATGGGAAGCCGATTGGTACAGCAAACGCCGGGCGGACTGGCTCCCGGCTCTGGACCCGGTGCTGCTCATGGCCTTGGACGGCTGTCGGGCTTATCTTCGGGCCTTGCTGGGCATGCCGGAGGAATTACCCGGCTGGCTGTCTGGGGATGGCTTGGACGGGGCCAATCTTCTGCAGCCCGCCCGCCCGATGTTTGAGGTGATCTACAACCAAGTGTTGTTGGCCCGGGGTGCCTATGCGGAAATTCTGGGGCGGATGCCTCAATGCCTGTCGCAGTGCGCGGCCTATTCTTACGCCATGGGGACGCTTCATCTGCTCCTTCAGCAGGCGGTGGCTTATGACGCCTTGGGAAAAGGGGAAGAAGCCTATGCCGTCCTGCACCAAGCGGCAGAGATGGCGGCCCCGGACCAATTCTGGATGCCCTTTGTGGAAAACTCGCCCCACTTGAAAAAACTTATCCCCCGCTTGCCCACCCCCTGGCGGAGGGAGATCGAACGGCTGACGGAGCCATATGAGTCCACCTGCGCTTCCCTGCTCCGCCAGTACCGCCGCCCTGCGGCTCTGGCCGGATTATCAGAGACGGAGTATCAAATTTGCCTTGCCATTGCCGACCGACGCTCCAACCGGGAGATCGGAGACGCTCTCTTCCTCAGTGAGGGGACAGTGAAGCAGTATGTCAACCAAATTTACGCCAAGCTCCATCTGACCGGGGCGGCCCGGGACAAACGACGGCAGCTGGGGGAACTGGCCGGCCGGAAAAACTAACCAGAGGTTACTATCTTTCCAAAACCTCCCACCGTACACTGAGCTTGTACGGTGGGATTTTTCTATCCCGCCCCATCGGGAAAAAGAGGAAGGAGGAACCGATGTGAAAGAGAGAAGACATGGCCTCTCGGCCCTGCTGCTGGCGCTGTTTCTGGTGCTGACCCTGTGCGCCTGCGGCCAGACAGACGAGCCGGTCCCCCCGGAGGAGCCGGACCAGAGCGATACCCAGGACGAGACGATCCCGGAGGACGACGGCAAGGGAGACCTCATCCCCGAGGAAGAGGCTGCACCCGCCGCCAGCACCACCACGACGAGCACCACGACCAACACCACCACCGTTATCCAACACAGCACGCCAGCCCCCGAGCAGGAAGGCCGAGGCGACGTGATCTACGACGACGGCAGCCGGGACAGCTATCTCCTCACCGAGGACGACGAGTATGAAGAATATTACGACGATGGCTGGGGCGACTACATCGAAGATGACTATGATTACAGTTATGATGACGAAGGTTGGGGCGATTACGTGGACGACGACGGCTGGGGAGACTATGCAGACGAAGAAGGCTGGGGCGATATTTTCTAACCCAGTTCCGTTTCCCGCAGAAAAAGAAAGGAGCGCTTTGCTATGAAACATCTCAAACGACTCATCTCCGCCCTGCTGCTGACGGCGGTGCTGGCGACGGCGGTCTTTGCCTCCGCTGCGACGATCAAGGATGTGTCTACGAAAAACTGGGCCTATCCCTATGTTTCCAAAATGGTAGACATGGACATCATGCAGACCCATGACGGCGGCTATTTCTACCCGGACCTGCCCACCAGCCGGGGCGAATTCGTCCTCTACCTGTGGCGGGCCATGGACGCCCCGGCCATTGGGATGGACGCGGGCTTTACCGATGTGTCCTGGGATGACCCCTGGTCCGGGGCGGTGAACTGGGCCGTCGGCGCGGGCATCACCAACGGCGTCAGCTCCACCCGCTTTGACCCCTACGGCGACCTGACCCGGGAGCAGGCATTTACCTTCCTGTATCGGGCAATGGATTACATGGGCGTAGCGCCTGTCTACGGGGAAAACCACGAGTTTTATACCCAGATCAGCGAGTTCCATGATTACGGACAGGTCAGTTCCTGGTCTGCCGACGCCATCCAGCTGCTCATGGACATCGGCAT
>CAVCXN010000218.1:0-2924 GCA_963606215.1 uncultured Mycoplasmatota bacterium
GTGTTCTTCAGCCAGCTTGTTGCTGACGAAGGAGGCGCAGCAATACTCGCTGGAGAACTCATCGGAGGTGGCGGTATCCACCAGCACGTTCAGGTCATACTGCTCCACGAACTGAGAAACGATGGGGTCGTTCATGGCGATGACATCAATGGCACCGTTTTCCAAAGCCTGGCCCAGGTCGTTCTTGTTGAAGACCACGAACTCAGCCTCTGGATTCGTTTCGTCAAAAGAGATGCCCTCGTTGGCCAGCACGCGCTTGGTCACGATGGTCTCGGCCCCGGCCAGGCCGGACACGCCGATCTTCTTGCCCTTCAGGTCGGAGGGACTTTCGATGCCGGAATCTTTCGGGGCCACGATCTTGATGCACCCGGTGTGGATACCAGCGGTGAACTTAATGGGCAGGCCGTTCTCCACGGGCTGAAGGAACTTGCCGATCAGACCAAAGCCAACGTCTACTTGATCGGCGCCAATGGCCTCCTGTACGTGGGCGGCGTCGATCTGGATGTTTTCAGGCTCAATGCCCTCGGCCTCAAAGAAGCCCTTCTCCACGGCAATGTGCAGGGGAGCCTGGCAGAGGGAGGGGGAGTAGGCGATGCGCAGGTGATACAGACCACTGTCACTGGTGCTGGTGTCGGAGGCGGTATCTGCGGCGGTGGTGTCCCCGCTCTGGCTGCCGCAGGCGGCCAGGGTGAAGACCAGGGCGGCCAGCAGGAAGAGGGGCAGGATGCGGGCGGTCAGTGTTTTCGGGTTCATGGGAAGTACGCTCCTTTTCTTTTCTTTTTTCTTTGGCGCAGTGGGTGGGAAGGGTCAGGAAATGGTGCTCTGGGACACCGGGGCTGCCATACAGCAGTCGTTGAGTTCTTCTTTGCTGACGCCGCAGGCGGTCAGCATCAGCAGCAGGGCAGCCAGCACAAGTACTGGCACCAATCGTCGAAGCAGTTTGGGAGGGTGCATGGGAAGATACCTGCCTTTCCTTAGAGGTAGTAGTCCGGCTCCTGAATGGTGCCGCCGTAGTGGAGCAGGCGGAGAATTTCCGCCCGGTAATGTAAGAAGTCCTGGCTGCTGCGGGCCCGGGGCTGGGCCAGCTCCACCGGGACGATCTTGGTGATGCGTCCGGGCCGGGGGGTCATGACGACGACCCGGCTGGAAAGATAGACGGCCTCGTCCACGTCGTGGGTGACCATGATCATGGTCATGCTGTGCTCTTTCCAGATGCGTAAAATTTCGTCCTGGATGTTCATGCGGGTGAAGGCGTCCAAGGCACCTAAAGGCTCGTCCAATAATAGCACTTTGGGGTGCCCGACGAGAGCACGGGCCAGGGAAGCCCGCTGGCACATGCCGCCGGAGAGCTGGTGGGGATAGTATTTTTCAAATCCCGTCAGGCCAACCAAATCGATGAACTCTTTCACGCTGGCCTCTTTTTCCTTGAAGATGCCCTGCGCCCGCAGGCCGAAGGCGATGTTGTCATAGATGGTCAGCCAGGGAAAGAGTGTGTGGTCCTGGAACATGAAGCCCCGGTCGCTGCCCGGCTTGGTAATGGGAGAACCGTCCAGGGTCAACGTGCCGCTGTCCGGCTGGATCAGCCCGGCGATGAGCCGCAGCAGGGTCGATTTGCCGCACCCGGAGGGGCCGATGAGGGAAATGAAAGAACCGGGGGCGATGTCCAGCTCGACGTTGGACAGGGCGGTGACGACCTCGCCCTGGGGGTTGGTGAACTGCTTGCTCACCCCGGAGATAGAAAGTCCGTTTACCATTTGATGACTCCTTTCTGCCAGACCAGCACATGGTCACGGGCGCGGAAGAGCAGGGTGATGATGCAGTAGCAGATGACGCTCATCACGATCAGCCCGGCGTAGACGTTGGCGTAGGCCATCATGTCCTTCTGCCAGTTGACGTACCAGCCGATGCCGTATTTCGCGCCCATCATCTCGGCGGTGACGAGGGTGATGAAGGAAGAGGTGGTGCCGTTGAACAGGCCCAGGAACATGTGGGGCATGGCGGCGGGGATGCCGACCTTTAAGAGGGCGTACCGGTTGGAAGCGCCCAGCGTTGCGGCGGCCTCAAAGTAGGCGTTGGGGATGCTGGAGATGCCGCTGGCCGTCAGGACGCTGGTGGGGAACCAGACAGCCAGGGCGATGAGGAAGGCACTGGCGGAGACGACGGTGGGGAAGCTGATCATCGCCAGCGGGATCCAGGCGGTGGAGGGGATGGGGCCCAGCACCCGGACCAGGGGATAGATCCAGTACCGTGCTCCCTTACTGAAGCCGATGGCCACGCCGGTGAGCACACCGGCTACCGCGCCGCTGACCCAGCCGGTCACTTGCAGGCGCAGGGAGTAGAGCAGGCACTTGCCCAAGAAGCCGATGTCCTCCACCAGGACCCCGAAGACCCGGTCCAGCGAGGGGAAGTAGAGCACGGGGAGGGTGGCGGTCTTCACCGTCAAAATGTTCAGCACACACAGAAACAGCAGGATGCCGGTGTAAAAGGGAGCCTTGCTGCTGTACTTTTTCTGAAAGGCAGGGGAGGCAAAGCCTACCAGAAACAACACAGCGGTGAGGGCCAGCACCACCGCCATGACCAAAAGAAAGTACGGCCGGTTGGCGGCGGGGTGGAGGGAGGAGTCCGGGATGGCCCAGTCTGTCGCCAGCGCGATCCCGGCGGCCAGAACGGGGAAGAGTGTTTTCAGTCGTTGCATGGGAGGGTCCTTTCTGGCCTTTCCTCGGAGCACTGTTCATTTCCAAGGTAAATAACCAACTAAATTACTTCGTTTGTTGGTTTAGATAATAGCATGGTCAGGGGAATCTGTCAAGAGGGAAGAAATAGTTCCCTTTATTGACGGAAAGTGTCTAAAAAAATCAGCCGCTTTGGGTGTCTTTGCCCAAAAAACGGCTGGAAAAAGGGGATTGACATGGTTCTACTCATGT
>CAVCXN010000219.1:0-9811 GCA_963606215.1 uncultured Mycoplasmatota bacterium
ATTGGGTCCGCCTGCACTATCTCTACCCCGATGAGATCAGCGACGAACTGATTGACGTGATCGCCAACGAGCCGAAGATCGTCAAATATCTGGACATCCCCATTCAGCACATCAGCGACCACGTGCTCAAGGCCATGCACCGCCGGGGCAGCGGGCAGGAGACGCGGGACCTCTTCCGCAAGCTGCGCGAGCGCATCCCCGGCCTGGTCCTGCGCACCAGCCTCATCGCCGGTTTCCCCGGCGAGACGGAGGAGGATTTCGAGGAGCTGTGCGAGTTCCTGAACGAGTTCCGTCTGGAGCGCGCCGGTGTCTTCCCCTACTCCCCCGAGCCGGGCAGCCTGGCCGCCACCTATCCCAACCAGGTGGACGAAGATATCAAGCGCCGCCGCGTCGAGCTGATCACCGACCTACAGCTGCGCATTGTGGACGACTACTGCGCGAGTATGGTCGGCAAGGTCGTCGAGGTTCTCTGCGAGGGCTATGACGACGAGACCGAGCTTTTCTACGGCCGCAGCCCCGCCGACTCCCCCGACATCGATGGTCTGGTCCACTTCGAGGGCGAAGAGGGCGGCGTGCATCCCGGCGGCTTCTACCACGTGAAAGTCACCAACTTCTATGACGGGGAGCTGGTGGGCATACTTTACGAAGACGACGAGGAGGCACCCCAATGACCACCGCAAACAAACTCACCCTCTGCCGGGTGGTGATGATCCCCATTTTCATCGTCCTGCTCTACCAGGACTTCACCCACCACCTGCTGGCCGCCCTGGGCGTTTTCATCCTGGCCAGCATCACGGATTTCGTGGACGGCTATGTGGCCCGCCACTACAACCAGGTCACGGACTTTGGCAAGTTCATGGACCCCCTGGCCGATAAGCTCCTGGTCATGTCCGCCATGGCTTGGTTCGTCCAGACCGGCTGGATGGCGGCCTGGGCCTTCTTCCTCGTCATCGCCCGGGAGCTGGCCGTCACTGGCCTGCGCCTGGTGGCCGTGGAGCAGGGCCGCGTCATCGCCGCCGCCAAGTCCGGCAAGGTGAAGACGGCCTCCACCATGGTCTGCATCTGCCTCATGCTCCTGCTCCCCACCGCCGCCACCCTGCGCCTGGTGTGCGTCTGGATCATCCTGCTGACCACCATCTACTCCGGCATCGAGTATTTCATCAAAAACCGCGACGTGCTCACCAGCGGGGAGATGTAAGGCCCCCGCCCAGGATGTCCAGCAGGACCGGGCACAAGACTATACCCAATGATTGCTCTTCCAGACGGCTCCCGCCGCCTGGAAGATTTTTTGCCGTTTTGCCGTTTCTTTATGTGCGCTTTAGGTTCACCCCGTATCCTATGCCCAGAACAAAACGAAAGGAGTCCTTCCTCATGAAGATAAAACCCATTCTCTCCGTCGTCTGCGCCTCAGCGCTGGCCTTCTCCCTGGCCGCCTGCGGCAGCGGCAATGATACCAGCTCCACCAACACCACCGTCACCGGCCAGATCACCGAACTCTCCGGCACCTCCGTGACGCTCCAGCTCGGTGAACTGAGCCAAGGTGAGCAGCCCGGCAGCGCGCCCGCCTCTGACAGCAGCGCACCGGCTGAGGATACGGCATCCTCTGACCAGTCTCAAAAGCAAACGCCGCCGGAAAAGCCTGACAGTGATACACAGGATTCCAGCGAAACACCCCCAGAAAAACCCAGCGACGATACAGGCTCCCAAGATGGTCAGAAGCCGGATGACAAACCCGACGGTCAGCCCGGCGGCTCCACCTTCACCGCAGGCGACGAGACCCTCACCCTCGACCTGGCCGGCGTTACCCTCACCAAGAACGGCGATGAGATCACCACCGACAGCCTGGCTGTGGGCGACCTGCTCACCGTCACCCTGGACGGGAACAACAGCCCCCTCTACGCCGAAGTCGTGACGAACCAAGGCGGTCCCGGCGGCGGCTCCGGCGAGGTTGACCAGGGCGACAGCGCCAACACCATCGACAGCGACACGGAGGAAGACGGCACCACCTACACCTCCACCGGCGACGACGAAAACGCCCTGCGCGTAGACGGCGCAAAGGCCACCCTGAAAAATATCACTGTGAAGAAATCCAGCGGTTCCAGCTCCAGCACGGAAGACGGCGACTTCTACGGCAAAAACGCCGCACTGCTGGCGACGAACGGCGCCACCGTCACCATTGAAAACGCCACCGTCACCTCTTCCGCTAAAAACGGCAACGGCGTCTTCAGCTACGGCAGCGGCACCACCGTGAACATCTCCGACTCCACCATCACCACCACCGGCGACAACTCCGGCGGCATCCAGACCACCGGCGGCGGCAACACCAACGCCACCAATCTGACTGTGGACACCTCCGGCAATTCCTCCGCCGCCATCCGCTCCGACCGGGGCGGCGGGACCGTAAATGTAGACAGCGGCAGCTACACCTCCCACGGCTATAACTCCCCCGCCGTCTATTCCACCGCCGATATCACCGTAAAAAACGCAGACCTCACCGCCAACAACTCCGAGGCCCTGGTCGTGGAGGGCGACAACAGCATCGCCCTGGAAAACTGCACCGTCTCCGGAAATATGGACGCCGAAAACAGCAGCAGCGGCAGTGAGAACGTCCACGCCGTCATGCTCTACCAGTCCATGTCCGGCGACGCGGAGGAGGGCACCGCCTCTCTCAGCATGACCGGCGGCAGCCTGACCGGGAAGGCCGGGGACCTGTTCTATATCACCAACACCAAATGCAGCCTCACCCTCTCCGGCGTCGCCCTCACCAATGAAGACAGCGACGGCCTGCTCATGAATATCTCCGGCAACTCCTCCTCTCACGGCTGGGGCACCGCCGGGTCCAACGGCGCGCAAGTCACCTGCACCGCCGACGGCCAGACCCTGAACGGTGATATCACCGTGGACACCATCTCCACCCTGGACCTGACCCTGAAAAACAAGAGCGACTTCACCGGCACCATCAACATCGTGGACAACGCCGAGGGCGGCACGGCCGTGGACAATAACGCCGTCGTCACCATCGAGTCCGGTTCCACCTGGACCCTCACCGGGGACTGCACCCTCACCTCTCTGGACAACCAGGGCACCATCAATTTCAATGGCCACACCATCACCCTCGCCGACGGTACCGTGTTAAGCGGGAACGGCTGAGTTTATCATAAAGCTGCAATACCTTCTTCATTTTCTCTCTCAACACGCAGAGCGCCCGCTGGCAGTTGCCAGCGGGCGTTTCTTCGTGCTATAATCAGGGGGCGTTCCTGCGCTTCGCCTGATGTTTATTTCCGGCCGCTTTCCAACCATTCCTGGATGGGGCGCAGGGCATCGAAGTCGATATAGTCCACAGCCTTGCCGTAGCCGTCCAGAATGGCCTGCGTCTCTGCCGAGCGCTCGTGAACAGGCTGGCGGCGCAGGATGGTGCAGAAGCCCTTCATCATGAGCTTGTCTTTCGGCTGTAAGACGCTGTAATCCAAGGCTCCCCGCAGATGGACGTGGGCTGTCCGGATGAAAATGGCGGGCGTCAGCTCCTCCGCCAGATGCTCCCGGATGTTCAGCACGCTGTCCTCGTTGCCGGGGTCGGACAGGCCAACCGTGGCTACCAGCAGCCGGAAGGGGTGGTCCGTGGGCAGGCGGCGGACCGTCTTCGCCAGGCCGATCGTCCGGCCCGCATACACGCCGCCGATGTACACGATGGTGTCAAAGGGGCTGAAATCCTTGATCTCGTCGTAGGACACCGCAGGCAGGCCCGTCCGCCCTTCCAGGGCCTGGGCATACTGCTGGGACGCTCCATAACGGCTGCCGTAGAGAATGATACCGTTCATAAAAGATGACCTCCTTATTGCCTGCAAGCGGCTTCTGCGTTGATTATACCACACCCCGCCCTCTAACACCAGAGAAAAAGAAGGGAGGCTCCTCATGCGCCGCCTGACCCTATCCATTTCCGAACCCCTGGCGGGCCGCCAGGTCCGCACCCTGCTCCGCCGGGAGCTGGGTCTTTCCGCCGCCGGTGTCCGGCGGGCCAAGGACCGGCCCGCCGGCATTTTGCTGGACGGCCAGCCCGTCTTTACCAATGTCTTCGTCCAGCCGGGGCAAGTCCTTTCCGTGGCTATTGGGGACGTGACTGGCAGTGATCAAATCGCCCCCGTCCCTGGCCCGCTGGCCATCTGCTATGAGGACGAAGACCTGCTCATCGTCAACAAGCCCGGCGACCTGGCCGTCCACCCCAGTCTCGGCCACCACGGGGACACGCTGGCCAACTTTCTCATGGCCCATTATGCGGCGCAAAATCTCATTGCTGCCTTCCACCCCGTCAACCGCCTGGACCGGGGCACCTCCGGCCTCATGGCCGTGGCCAAGCACGCCCACGCCCATGAATTATTACAACGCCAGTTGCAGACCGGCCAATTAAAACGCACCTACCTGGCCGTCTGTGAGGGTGTCCCCGTGCCCCGGCGGGGGTGCATCAACGCCCCCATTGGCCGCCAGCCGGATTCGATCCTAAAGCGGGAGGTCCGCCCCGACGGGGCCGAAGCCCGCACCCATTACGAAGTCCTCCGCACCGCCCCCGGGCGGAGCCTGGTCCGACTCTCCCTGGAGACAGGGCGCACCCATCAGATCCGGGTCCACATGGCCTATTTGGGCTGTCCCCTGGCCGGTGATTTTCTCTATGGCCAGGAGCTTCCCGAACTCCCCCAGCGCTTCGCCCTGCACTCAGCCTCCATCCGCCTCTTTCAGCCCATCACGGGAGAAGAAATTTCTCTGACCTCTTCCCTCCCGCCCGAACTCAACGCCTTACTGAATCCCTGAATATAGGAGCCGAATTTTCTTGAATACTTTATCCATGCTCCCCATCCCCCTGCTCCAATGGTACCGGGAACACACCCGCGACCTGCCTTGGCGAAGAACCCCTGACCCCTACCGGGTGTGGGTGTCCGAGATCATGCTCCAGCAGACCCGCGTCGCCGCCGTCCTGGGCTACTTCGCCCGCTTCCTAGCGGCCTTCCCCACCATCCAGGACTTAGCCGACGCCCCGGAAGACGTGCTCATGAAGCAGTGGCAGGGCCTCGGCTACTACAGCCGCGCCCGAAACCTGCAAAAAGCCGCCCGCCAGATCGTGGATGAGCACGGCGGCGTCTTCCCCACGGACTACAAGGCCATCCGCGCCCTGGCGGGCATCGGCGATTACACCGCCGCCGCCATTGCATCTATCTGTTTTGGCCAACCCGTCCCCGCCGTGGACGGGAATCTCCTGCGCGTCGCCGCCCGTGTCCTGGCCGACGACACCGATATCACCACCACCCAGGGCAAGCGCCACTTCACCCAGGCCCTCCAAGAAATCATCCCCGTGGACTTCCCCGGCCAGTTCAATCAGGCCATGATGGACCTGGGGGCCACCGTCTGCCTGCCCAACGGCGCCCCCTTGTGCGACGAATGTCCCGCCGCCGAGTTCTGCCTGGCCAAAGCCCAGGGCATCGCCCAGGACCTCCCCACCCGCCCCGCCAAAAAGCCCCGGCGGGTCGAGGAACGGGTGGTCTTCCTGCTGTTTCACAAGGGCAAGGTCGCCCTCCGCCGCCGCCCCAGCAAGGGCCTGCTGGCGGGCCTGTGGGAATACCCCAACGAGCTGGCCCCCGCCGAAGACGCGCTTTCCCAATGGGGCCTTTCCGACCAACTGGCCGGGGATCCGGAATTCGCCGGGACAGGAAAACACATCTTCACCCACGTCGAGTGGCACATGACCGCCCGGCGGGTCGAGTTTCTCTCCCCCGCCCTGCCTGAGGGCTGGGTCTGGGCAGACCGGGCCGCACTGGAACACACCTACGCTCTCCCCAGCGCCCTGGCCCCCTTCCGTTCCGCCGCAGAGGAGGGGTTGCTATGAGCGCACCGTCCTACGATCCCACCCACTGCACCCTCTGCCCCCGCCAATGCGGGGCCGACCGCACCCAGGGCAAGGGCCACTGTCGGATGCCGGACACCCCCGTGGTCGCCCGGGCCGCTTTGCACCATTGGGAAGAGCCGCCCCTTTCCGGCACCCGGGGGGCGGGCACCGTCTTCTTCTCCGGGTGCAGTCTCGGCTGTGTCTTCTGCCAGAATGACAGCATCAGCCAGAAGGATTTTGGAAAGACCATCTCTGTCTCCCGCTTGCGGGAAATTTTTCAAGAGCTGATCGACACCGGGGCGCACAACATCGACCTGGTAAACCCCACCCACTACGCCCACGTCATCGTCCAGGCTCTGGAAAACCCTCTCCCCGTCCCTGTCATCTGGAACAGCGGGGGCTATGACCGGGTGGAGACGCTGGCGGCCTTAGAGGGCAAGATTCAAATCTATCTTCCCGACTACAAATACACTGACCCCGACACTGCCCAGCGCTACGCCGGAGCCGCCGATTACCCCGAAACCGCCCGTGCCGCCATCCAGGAGATGGTACGCCAGACCGGGCCGTACCAGCTGGATGAAAACGGTATCATGACCCGGGGAGTCATCCTCCGGCATTTACTCTTGCCCGGCGGCCTGAACCAGGCCAAGGAGATCATGGACTGGGTGGCCGAGACATTCCCGCCCCACACCATTCTCTTCTCCCTCATGAGCCAATACACCCCCTGGGGCAAAGCCGCCGACTACCCGCCCCTCGACCGCCGCCTGCGCAAGAGCGAAATTCGCGCCGCCGAAGCCTACTTCACCAACCTGGGCTTAGACGGCTTCACCCAAGGGGTGGAGGCGGCCCAGGCCGAATACATCCCGAGCTTTGACTTGACCGGAGTCTGAAAAAGACAACAGCTCTCCCGCCGCAGGTTTTGGCATGCCTGCGCGGGAGGGCTGTTTTTGTGTCGATATTTTCCTCACTACCTCACTTTTCCCGGCAGCGGTCCAGCCGCGCCGCCAAAATCGTGCCGTCGTCTTCCCCCCGGCAGAGGGCCTGGCTCTCCCGCAGGATGCGCTGGGCCAGCTCACTGGGACTGTCCCCGGCGTAATGCGCCACCACGTCCCGGAGCCACTGGTCCTCCCGGCCACATAAAATACCGTCTGTGACCATCACGAGCCAGTCCCCCGGCTCGCCGCGGAACTTGTGGACATCGGGCCGGGCCGCCTGACCGGTGACGATACCCGCAGGCAGGGACACCCCCACGGCGCACTTCACCTGCCCGCCCCGGCGGATATAGGTCGGGGCCGCCCCCTGTTTGTGGACGCAGCAGCGCCCGGAAAACAGGTCCAGAGACAGCAGGTCGATGGTGGTGCTGCCGCCATCCTCGCCCCGCAGGGCCAGGGCGGAGCTGACCGTCTCCACGGCCTCCCCTGCTTCCATGCCCGCCCGTAGGAAATTTTCCACCAATTTCCCCGCCTGGGCGCTCTCCCGCTTGGCTCCGGCCCCGGACCCCATGCCGTCGCACAGGAGCAGGAAGAGCATTCCGTCCTCCCGCCGGAACCAAACGCCGGTGTCTCCGCTCACCGCCTCCCCCTGCCGGGGCGCCCCAGCCAGGGCGACCGTGGCCCGGAACGGCTCTGACTGGGCAAAGACCAACCGCCCGTTCCTCACCTGCCCCTCCCGCAGAGGCGTGCCCAAAATTTCTTCCAGCTCCCGCCTGGCCGAGCGGGAGGCCAATTCCCCAGTGGCAGGCGTCTCCACCCGCAGGCGGCCCTCCCGGTCGTAATAGACCGATCCGCCGCTCTGGTTCATGCTTTTTAAGTAGGCCCCCAATTTTTCCTGTCGGGGCAGGTCAGGGGTCAGGCCCGCAGAGACTTCCTCCGCCGCCCCCTGTAAAAACCGGTCCAATCTCGCGTACTGACTGCACAGCGCGGCCCGGGCCTGCCGGGTCCGCCGCCGGGCCTGCCGCCGCCGCAGAAAGGCCGTGAGCTGGCGGTTGACCTCGCCCAAAAATTCCGGAAAATGGACGCACCGGTTTTGAAACACCCCGTCAAAATCCGTGGATAAAGCCCGCCCCCGCTCCATCATGGGGGACGTGGCGTCGTTCAGGGCGCGCTTCGTGTCCTCGTAGTCCCGCTGCCAGCAGTTGGCGCGCAGGACGCATTTGCCGCACACCCGGTCGGCGGTACGGGTGAATAATTCTGCCGGATTTTCCGTGTTGTTGTCCTCTGGATGCAGGGTGTCCTTTACGCTGTCGTAAAGGGTGTGGAAGGCCCCGGCCATCTCGTCCAGGCGGCGGGCCAGTGTCTCCCGGCTCGTGTCCGTCTCTGGGGCAGCGATGCCCTGGGGCAGCGCTGGTTCTTGCTCTTTCTCCTTGTTTTCCCGTTTCCGCAGCGGCAGAAGGAGAAAGAGCACCGCCCCTACCCCAGCCTCAATGGGAAGCCCCAGATAGTCCAGCCCCGCCCGGCTCCAAAGCACCGCCGCGAGGCAGGCCATTACATATACCAGCGCCGTCAAAATTTTCCGCTGGTTCCGGCAGAACCCACAGGCCAACCCCGCCATGGCGAAGACCAGGCTGTAATACGGGTCCTTCCCCGACGAAAGGTCCAGGGCGACCCCGGCGGAAGCCCCCGCCAGAATGCCGCCTCCCGGCCCTCGGCGAGCAGCCCACATCACGCCTACCGCCGCCAGCAGACGGCCCAGCGAAAACGTTTCCAGAACCTCTACCCGGGCCAAAGACATCAGCACCGTGCCCCCCAGCACCAGCACCCCCGCCGTCTCCTTGGTGGGCAGGTCCCGCAGGCCGTCCAGCGTCTCCGGCCACCGCAGGAAGAGAACCCGGTAGGCCAGCGCCGCACCGCCGGCGCACAAAACTTCGGTCACAAAATAAATCAGGTCTTCCCCATGCCATCCGTCCCCGCCCCGGCAGATGATGCCGGTGGCCGCACACAGGAAACTGGCAATGGCGGGCATGAACCAGACCTGCCGATAGGCCCGCGTATCAAAAAAGGCAAAGGCCACCGCATAGACCAGGATCGCCGAGGCCGCGTAGCGCATCCCGTCCGTCAGCCCTTCCAAACATAAGTACCCCAAACAAGTTCCGGCCAGCGTGCAGAACCCGCTGACCCCCGACCCCGCCGCGGCCACCGCCGCCACGCCGAAGGGAGCATACAGCCCAAACAGCTCCGCCCCCGCCAGCACACCGCCCAGCAGAAAGCCCACCCCGGCCTCTGCCATGCCCAAAAAGGCCCGGCGAGATACGTTCACGCTGTCCCGCCGCGGGAACCGTAACAGCCGGTCCCCCGCTCGTTCTTTTGTTGCCATATGTTCCCCCTCCTAGCCACTCAGCCGACCAGTCTATGCCGTCTGTGCCCTGAGTATACCGGCCGGGGGCAAAAAAGCCTGTCGCAGCCTGCATGGGGAAACGGCGGGGATTTCTCCAGCATTTTGCACCACAGGAACCCATTCTCCCCCACCCCCCACCGTTCCAAAAAAACACCCCAGCGAACGCCGGGGAGGGGATGAGAATGCTGTCCATAAAAACTTGATATGTGTTTAGATTTGTACCACCCAACCAGAGCCTTCCCCTGGGGGGAAGGTGGCCGCGAAGCGGACGAATGAGGGCTACCTGCCGCAAGCAGTCCGTAGTGTACTAAGGTAGGAACGCTGAGAAGCCCCCACCCCCTCATGGTGTCTGGCTTCGCCAGATAAATTTAATTGGTAGTTCCGCGTGGTGCGTGGTTACGTTGGTACACAACCGATTCCTTTCAATAAGTTTCCCTCATCCGACCCGGCTCTAGCCGGGCCACCTTTGTTTAAGGAAGATTTTACTGAATCAAACTGTCCCCCGGACAGTTTGACCCTCGGGGAAGGCTCTCGTGACGTTGTACAATTTATTTCGTGATATACTTGTAAAAACAGCGTGCAGGTTTGATTGTGATATGTACCCCC
>CAVCXN010000220.1:0-11821 GCA_963606215.1 uncultured Mycoplasmatota bacterium
AGGTAGGGCAGGGCCGCCGGGCGGTCGGCGGCGGTGAGGCCCAAGAAGGCCCAGAGAATGAGGCGGCGGACCCGGGAGAGGGGGTAGCGCTTGGTCTGGACTTGGCGGTAGAGGTCTTCCAGGGAGGTGGCCGTTTGGACGGCGGCGTAGAGGCGGTTGCTCAGGCCCTCGCCGCAGTCCGGGAGGCGGGCGAAGTCCGTCTCGCTCATCCCCCGCAGGCGGGCCAGGACAGCCCGGGGGCAGTAGGAGAAGTCCGCAGGATCGGCCCGCAGGAGCTTCTGCTCGTGGTGGGAGAGGTAGGGGGAAAGGTCTTCGCTGCCGGAGAGGAGCTTTTCGCGGAGGTAGGAGGCGGAGACATGGGTCTCATCTCCTGTTGCCTGGTCGTGGTCGGCCCCCTCCCGGGGGATGGTGTGGGGCGTGAGCTTGGCCCCCAGGGTGCGGATGGCCAGGAGATATTCGACGCCCAGGTTGTTGTTGGGCTGGCTCAGGCAGTCCGCGCCGGGGCCGAGAAGCGCTGTGGCGGCGGCTTGCCGGGCGGCAGGGAAGGAGAGACCTTTATCCAACTCCTGCCGCAGCTTGACCCGCCAGGCGGGGCTGTGGAGGCAGTGGGCCGTCTGCTGGAGGGGGGCTAAGTCCCCAGCCTCGCTGCCGAAGCTGAGGATGTCCACCACCCCCGTCGCGGCCAGCAGGCCCACGCCGCCCCGGGCGAAGGGTTCTGCGGAGGCCGCTGCCCAGAGGGTGGGCAGCTCGAGCACCAGGTCCACCCCCTGGGCCAAGGCGAAGCTGGCGCGGGTCCACTTGTCCGCTAGGGCGGGCTGGCCCCGCTGGACCCAGTTGCCGCTCATGGCGCAGACCACGGCGCTGTCTGCGCCGAAGGTGCGGCGGATGCTCTGGATGTGGTGGCGGTGGCCGCTGTGAAAGGGATTATACTCCGCGATGATACCGATTGTAGGCATGACCCAACCTCCTGGGTGAAAAAGTTTGAAATTCGGGGATTTAACGCTTGTCCTTTCGGGCAAAATGGTCTATCATAGAAGATACATGAGCTATTTTACCCCGAACAGGGGGACCAAGCAAGATTTTGTCTCATTGAGAAATATCATATCTAAGGAGTGGAACAACACAATGAAAGTTCTGGTCATCAACGCAGGCAGCTCTTCCCTGAAGTATCAGCTGCTGGACCCCGATACCAAGGAAGTTCTGGCTAAGGGCCTGTGCGAGCGCATCGGCATCGACGGCCACATCAAGCACACCCCCACCGGCGGTGACGTGTACGACGCAGACCGCTACATGCCCGACCACGAGGCCGCCATCAAGCTGGTCATGGAGGTCCTGACCCACAACTACTATGGTGTCATCAAAGACATGTCCGAGATCGACGCTGTGGGCCACCGTGTCGTTCACGGCGGCGAGGAGTTCACCCACTCCGTCATCATCGACAGCGCTGTGATGAAGGGCATCCGCGACTGTATCCCCCTGGCCCCCCTGCACAACCCCGCCAACATCACCGGCATTGAGGCTTGCAAGGAAGTCATGCCCAACACCCCCATGGTCGCTGTCTTTGACACCGCTTTCCACCAGACCATGCCCCCCAAGGCTTATATCTACGCCGTGCCTTACCGTTGGTACACCGAGAACAAGGTCCGTCGCTACGGCTTCCACGGCACCTCTCACCAGTATGTTTCTCAGCGCGCCGCTGACATCCTGGGCCGCCCCATCGAGGAGCTGCGCATCGCCACCTGCCACCTGGGTAACGGCGCTTCCACCTGCTCCGTGAAGTTCGGCAAGTCCATCGACACCTCCATGGGCTTCACCCCCCAGGACGGCCTGCCCATGGGCACCCGCGCCGGCGCCATCGACGCTGCCATCACCGAGTACATCGTCGATCAGCGCGGCTACTCCGGCAAGCGCGTCGAGAGCGCTCTGAACAAGGAGTCCGGTATGCTGGGTATCTCCGGCGTTTCCTCCGACTTCCGTGACCTGGAGACCGCTGCTGCCGAGGGCAACGAGCGCGCTCAGCTGGCCATCGACGTCTTCTGCTACAAAGTCACCAAGCGCATCGGCTCCTGCGCCGCTGCTATGGGCGGCCTGGACGCTGTCGTCTTCACCGCCGGTGTCGGCGAGAACTCCGCTTCCCTGCGTGCCAAGATCATGGAGGGTCTGGAGTTCCTGGGCCTGAAGCTGGATCCCGAGAAGAACAACGTCCGCGGCAAGGAAGCCATCATCTCCACCGATGACTCCCCCAACAAGATCCTGCTCATCCCCACCAACGAGGAGCTGGTCATCGCTCTGGATACCGCCCGCCTGGTGAGAGAGCACGAGAACGCCGCCGCCGCTTCCGACGACGAGCAGTAATTCTTGCTTCTAACTGAACAGAACCAAAAAACTGGGTCCCACCACGGGACCCAGTTTTGCTATTCTTACTCGGGTTTGATTTTTCCCAACAACAATTCCAAGCCTTCCAGCCCCTTGTTTAGCAGCCAAATGACCGACGGAATGAGCAGCACGAACACCGTCAAAATCAAAATACTCCCAAACGAAAGCGGGGACAACGAAAACACCCCGGGGATCACCAGCACCACAAACACAAGTCCGGCGATGAGTCCGCCCATCATTCCCAGATGCAGCCGGTTCACCGGCTTGGCGACCTTCCAGACCATGAAGAAGCCCACGATCGTCACCAGCAGGGCCGTGACAGTGGAGATCTCCGTATTGGAAATGGCAAAGGCTTTTTGGAACAGCAGCACGAAGATGATGATGAACAGATCGGTCAGCGCTGCAGGCAAAGCCCTGAGAATGGCGTTCTGCAAAAACCGCCCGCTCACCAAGCTCTCGTTTGGCTCCAGTGCCAGGATCAGCGACGGGATGCCGATGGAGAGGAGGCTCATCAGCGTCAGCTGCGAAGGCGTGAGGGGATAGGAAAACGCTGCCGTGATTGAGATGATGGCCAAAATCAGCGAGAAGATATTTTTCACCAGGTACAGGGAGGCGGCCCGCTCAATGTTGTTGATGACCCGCCGCCCCTCGGCCACCACAGAGGGCATGGAGGCAAAGTCCGAGTTCATCAGCACCAGGTCCGAAATCTGCGCGGCCACCTCGCTGCCGGAGGCCATGGCGACGCTGCAATCAGCCTCTTTCAGCGCTAAGACATCGTTTACGCCGTCACCGGTCATGGCGACGGTGTGCTTATTTTCTTGTAAGGCTTGGACCAACAGCTTCTTTTGGTTAGGCTTGACCCGACCGAAGACGTTGTATTCCTCGCAGGCGGCCTGAATATCCTCGTAGGATTCCAGAGTAGAGGCATCCACATACTTGTCCGCCCCTTGGATACCCGCCTCGTTCGCGGCGGCGGCGACCGTCACGGGGTTGTCGCCGGAGATGACCTTGACCGTTACGCCCTGGTCGTGGAAGTAGGCAAATGTCTCCTTTGCCGTTTCCCGAACAGGATTTTTCAGGCGCACGAAGGCCAGCGGGCGGGGGTCCGCGATGCCCCGCCCCTCCGGACCCGGCAGGCAGGCGGCGAAGAGTAAGACGCGGCTGCCGTCCGCCATGGCTTCCTCAGCCACGGAACGGTAGGGGACGTAGCCGGAGGCCCCTAAGATGAATTCCGGGGCACCCAGCACATAGCAGTCTTCCCGGCTGTAGGCCACGGCGCTGTATTTCGTCTCCGACGAAAAGCCCAGGACTTGGACGGCCTTGCGGAAGTCCTCCCGGTTCAAGGCCGTTTGCAGAGCCTGCATCGTCTCGTTGTCCGGGGACATGTTGGAGACGAAGTCGGAAAGGCGTGTTTCGATTTCTGCTTCGTCCAGCTCTGTGGTCAGGGGGAGCAGGCCGCAGTAGGCCATTTCCGGCTGGGTGATGGTACCAGTCTTGTCCACACACAGAACATCGACGCGGGCCAGCGTCTCCGTGCATTTCAGGTCCTGCACCAGCGTTCCCTTCGTCGCCAGGCGCAGGACGCTGGCGGCCAGGGCCAGGCTGACCATCAGGTACAAGCCCTCCGGGATCATGCCGATGACGGCAGCGGCGGTCGTCTCCACGCCCTCGCGGACAGACAGGCCCAGCAGGGAGGTCTGCCGGTAATACAAGGCCCCGCCGATGGGGACGATCAGGATCCCGATGGCCAGAAGCAGGCGGTTCAGGGAGCGCATCATGCCGGGCAGATGGCTCTTTTTCGACTTTTTGGCCTCATTGGTGAGTTGAGAGGCGTAGGAATCCGCGCCCACATGAGTCAGGACAGCCTGACAGCGGCCGGAGACGACGAAGCTGCCAGAGAGCAATTCACTCTCCGGCCCCTTGGTGATCTCGTCCGACTCGCCGGTGATGAGGGACTCATTCACCTGGACAGAGCCGGAGAGCACTTGGGCATCCGCCGGAATCTGGTTGCCTGCGGCCAATAGGATCAAGTCGTCCCGGACGAGCTGGGCCGTGGGAATGGTCTGCTCCGTCCCGTCCCGAATGACCGTTGCTTTGGGGGCAGAGAGAAGAGACAGCTCGTCCAGCTTCTTCTTGGAGTGAAGCTCCTGGATGATGCCGATGGCGGTGTTGGCGGCCACTACCAGCAGAAAGACCAGCTCTTCAAAGCTCCCCACGGCGATGAGAAATCCGGCGATGACGTAAAAGATCAGGTTGAAGAACGAGAAGAGGTTCTCAAAGACGATGCGCTGGACGGATTTGGTGGGGGAGTCCGGCGGGGTGTTGACCTGACCGGCCTGGACCCGCTGGCGGACCTGGGCGCTGGTCAGCCCCTGGGGGGACGGACCGCCCAGCGGTTGTAATGACGGCATAGGCTGCCTCCTATTTCCAAAAAAATTGCAAAAAACCGGAGACCCGGGGGATGTACCCCACACGGGCCTCCGGTTTGCTTACCAGAGTTAGTATACTATTTCTTTGCCGAAATAACAACGAACAAATTGTTAACGATTGTCAGGATATGCCATCCGGAGACGAATCACTTTCCGGCAGCCACCTGGCCGCAGGAGCCGCAGTGGTGGCTGCAGCCCCAGAGCTTGTCGGCGGTGGGGGTCCAGTTCTCAGCGTAGCTGTCGCACTTGGCGCACAGATCGTCTACGCTCTCCAGGGCAGTTACATCGCTGGGGTGGGCGCCGGACTTGTGCACGATCTCCCGCAGCTTCTCGGGGTTCTCCAGCATGGGGCAGGGGCGCAGCATGTTGTCGTTGAAGGGCTGACCGTCGTGATAGGCGCGGAAGAGGGGGGAGCGCAGAGCTTCCAGCAGGGTCTTCTCTCGGATGTTGGAGTCGGAGTAGTGGATGAACACGCAGGGGTCACAGTCGCCGTTGGCGTTGATGTGCAGGTAGCGGCGGCCGCCGGCGATACATCCGCCGACATACTCGCCGTCGTTCTGGAAGTCCAGCATGAAGATGGGCTTCTTGCCGCGCAGCTCGCGGATCTGGTGATACATATACTCTCTCTGCTCGGGGGTGGGCAGCAGCTCGGGGGCAGCGTCCTTGCCGACGGGCATGTAGTGGAAGTACCAGACGAAGTAAGCGCCCCACTCGACCAGCTGGTCGATGTAAGCCTCGGTGCTCACGTCCTTGATGTTGGCGCTGGTGTAGCAGGTGGAGATGCCGAAGGGCAGGCGGTGGCTCTTCAGAAGGTTCATGGAGTGGACGACTTTCTGATAGGTGCCATTGCCGCGGCGGGAGTCGGTGGCTTCCTCGAAGCCCTCGACGCTGATGACGGGCACGAAGTTTTTCACGCGCAGCATGTCCTCGCAGAACTGCTCGTCAATCAGGGTGGAGTTGGTGAAGCACATGAAGATGGCGTCGTTGTGCTTCTCGCAGAGCTTGATCAGGTCGTGCTTGCGGACCAGAGGCTCACCGCCGGTGTAGATATAGAAATAGGTGCCCATTTCCTTGCCCTGCCGGATGATGCTGTCGATCTCATCGAAGGACAGGTTCAGCTTGTTGCCGTACTCGGCGGCCCAGCAGCCGGTGCAGTGCAGGTTGCAGGCAGAGGTGGGGTCCAGCAGGATGGCCCAGGGCACGTTGCAGTTGTACTTGTTGCGGTACTCGTCCTGCTTCTTCCAGCCGGTGATGCTGGCGTTGAGGAAGAAGTTGGAGAGCAGGGTCTCGGTGAAGCCCAGGTCCATCTCGGTCATCATACGGACGACCAGACCGTGGGCGGTAGAATCCTCGTTGTTGATGGCGTCGCGGACCGCCTGGCGCTGGCGAGGGAAAGACTGGGGGCCGCTGCCGGCGAATTTGTCCACCATGTCCATGACGTGGGTCAGGTTCTTGATGGGGTCCTTCTCGATGTAATTGAAGGCCTGGTTCAGTGCAAATTTTTTGATGCTGTTACCTAACATAATAAAAGTTCCTCCCTTAGGTGCGATATCAAGAAGGCGGAGTTCCAAACGGAAAACGCCATAGTCTACAGACAAAAAAACATCACCGCTCATCATAATGCAACGCCTTCCCTTTTGCAAGGGGCAACCCGCACAAAAGTGGAAAAACACCTGAAAACCCAGGGTATTTTATGGCGTACAGTGGTCCAGTTTTATCCATGGCTCATTATAGAGGTTTGTTTCTTATTTTGCAAGCGTTTTTTTCAAAAGTTTTTATAAAAGGGTTATAAAATGAACTAAAGCCCATATTTTACCAATCTTGAAAATCAGAAGCACCTGTGGTACGATACGGCGGAGAGGAGGAACGACGATGTTTCCAGGATTTTCAGAAAAAACACAGGATTTTCTCTGGGGCGTTCGGCTGAACAATGAACGCCCTTGGTTCGAAGCCCACAAGCAGGAGTATCTCGACTACGTCCAGACGCCGATGCGGGCACTGGGGGAAGCCGTCTATGAACGCTTCGCCGCCGCCCACGAAGAACTGCCCCTGACGCTGCGCATCAGCCGCATCTATCGGGACGCCCGGCGGCTGTATGGCCGGGGGCCATATAAGTCTAACCTCTGGTTCACGCTCCGCATGGCGGGGGAGGACTGGACGCACATGCCCGTTTTCTGGTTTGAGATCTATCCCAAGGGCTATGCTTACGGCCTGGGGGCCTATGACGCCAAGCCTGCGCAGATGGCCAAATTCCGCCAGGCGGTGGATACCGACCCCAAGCCCATGCTGAAGTTGGCTCGCGCCTTTGCCAAGCAAGATCGCTTTGAGCTTCAGGCCGAGGAATACAAGCGCCCCAAGGGAACGCCTCAGCCGCCCCTGGACCAGTGGTACAACCGGAAAAACTTAGACATCACCTGTTCTCGGCCGGTGGAGCCGCTGCTCTACAGCCCGGAGCTGGTGGATGTGCTGGTGGAGGGCTACGAGAGCCTCATGCCTTACTATCGCTATTTTTCCAAGGTCTTTCGCCAGGGGGACTGAGGGGGCGTGTTTCTGCTTGTGCTAGGGTGCCCAGCCGGGCGCGTCCTATGCAGAAGGGCACATTATATTATGTATACTGCGTCTCTTGTCTTGATTTAACGTCCAATGAGCCAGCCGCGTTTTTTCCAGACATGAAACTCCGAATGTGCCAGGACGACGCACAGCAAACAGGTCAGAACATCTGCGATCGGCACGGCAAGGAGCGCCCCATCCAGCCCCAGCTGCCGGGAAAGCAGCAGTGCCAGCGGGATGAGCAGGACGCCCTGCCGGACCAAGGGAATGCACAGCGAGCGGACGGGTTTTCCGATCCCCTGGAAGAAGGAGGCCGTCGTCATGTGGATCCCGTACAGGAAGAAGGCCATCATATAGAGGCGGAAGCAGTGCTGGGCACAGTCCAGATAAAGCAGATCATTGGATACAAAGAGCATGGCGATCTGCCGGGGGAAGCACAGATAGACGAGACACCACAAAACGGAGATGACCAACGCGATCCCTGTAGCGAGGTGATAGGTCTTTTGTACCCGCGGATAGTGCTTTGCCCCAAAGTTATATCCGTTGATCGGCTGAATGGCCGAGGAGACACCCACAAACATGGAATGGGCGATCTGATAGACCTTCATCATCATGCCGTAGACAGACAGAGCAATATCACTGCCGTAGATGCTGGCCGCGCCATAAATGTGCATCAGGTTATTGAGAACGATCTGCACCAGTGCCGTCAAGCCCTGGATCAGGAGGCTGGGAAAGCCCAGCTTTAGGATACGGCGGGTCAAAGCCCAGGTGGGCCGCAGTGCCGCCCGGTTCAGCCGGATCGTTTGGAGCCGCCGCAGATAGAGCAGGCACAGCACCCCGGCAGCGACCTCTCCGATCACGGTAGCGATACCGGCCCCCACCACACCCATCTTCCAGACAAAGATAAACAGCGGATCCAGGATCAGATTGATGACGGCCCCGGTCATCATGCACTTCATCGTGTACTGCGGCGAGCCGTCTGCCCGGATCATTGCGGCGAAGGCCGGGCAGATCAGCTGGAAGGGGATGCCCCAGGCGATGGTCCAAAGATAGGCCACCGATTCGCTGTAAGCGGTATCTGTGGAGCCGAAGAGCTGGACGATTTGCGGGGAAAAGATCCCGAAGACCAAAGCCATGACAACACCGCTGAGGAGGACCCAGGTCACTGCGTGGCCGAAGACCCGATCTGCTGTTTCCTGTTCCCGGCGTCCCAGACACAGGCTGACGTTGGCGGCGCAGCCATCCCCCAGCAGCAGGGCGACGGCGTTGACCAGGATCGAGACCGGGAAGGCCACGTTGACCGCCGCCATGCCGGTGATGCCCACACCCTGTCCCACAAAGATCTGATCGGCGATGTTGTACAGGTAATTGACCATCAGGGTCAGCGTGGTCGGGACAGAATATCGAAGCAATAATTTGGGAAGAGGTTCTGTTTCCAGAGGGTCACGGTTTTTTTTGTACATTCTCCATGGCGTAGATTCCTTTCTGTGATCGTTTTTCCCATGGGAGAACACCGCAAAAGCAAAAAAGCATCCAGCGGCAACCCCTCCCCATGGGAGCGGAGCTGCGCCGGATGCTGATTTGACAACGCGGAGAACAGAGCAGGAGACGGCATCCGGCAACATACCGGAAAGCCTTCTTCTCCCTTCCAGACCTGACTGTTGGCTTCGGGATCACACCGAATTAGCGGATCGCTCGCGGGCTATGACCGCCAGTAGAGAACATGCTCGTTTCCGAAGAAAACTTTTCTTGGGTTCAATCTAGCATAGTTTTGCGTTGCTGTCAATACATGACCTCCACGAAAGTATGCTGTTCCGCCCGGAAGACGGTCAGGCCGAAGTGGTCTGGGGCGGGGTGCCGGCCTTATCATAGTCGGCCCCTAAGATGGTGTGGCAGCCGCTTAAGGCGTACTCTAATTTGCTGTATACCGCGTCGGTAGCCACGGAGGTGTCGCCGTTGTCGTGGGCGGCCATGAGCGCGTTCACATCCAGGATGAGATATTGATCCTGGACCCCGGCCCCGCGGTTGAGGACCAGCATGGGCACATAGCTCACGTCGGTGACAGTCGTCTCCTGGGTCTGGCCGTCCTTGGTCAGCTGAAGACGAAGGATGGCGGTGGTGTCTGTGTAATTCACATTCACCGTGGCGGGGCTTTGGTTGGAGACGAAGTTGCCCAGAGAGTAGGCCACGAAGCCCGTCCGGGTGGAGCCGTCATCCAGGGTGACGGTCCGGGTACCCATGGGCTGGGGGACGTGGGAGTGACTGCCCAGGATCACATCGGCCCCGTGGGAGATGAGAAAGTCGGCAACCTGCTCCTGGTAGGCGTTCTGGGTGGTCTGGTACTCGATGCCCCAGTGGATCATGACGGCGATGAGGTCTGTGTTCAGGCTCTCGGCGTAGGCCAGCTCGGAGGAGAGCTTCTCTTGGTCCAGGGTGGCGCAGTCGCCGGTGTAGTCTACATTGAAGCGGTTCAGGGAGAAGTCCTTATCGGCGGCGACGGGGATGCCGTTGGTGCCGTAGGTATAGCCCAGGAACGCCACGGAGATGCCGCCCACATCAGCTACGACCACGCCGTGGTTTTCGTCAAATTCCTCCTGCGTACGATATGTTCCGACGTGCTTTAGCTCGGCCTGGTCCAGCACGTCCAGCGTCCGGGAGAGACCGTTGTAGCCCTTGTCCATGCAGTGGTTGTTGGCGGTGGTCACGAGGTCAAAACCGATGGTTTTCAGGTTGTAGGCCAGGGCATCCGGGGCGCAGAACTGGGGGTAGCCGGAGTAGGGAGGGCCGTTCAGGGTCGTCTCCAGGTTGCCGACGGTGTAGTCCGCGCTCTCCGTCCAGGGCTGGGCGTATTGGAAGCAGGGGAGATAGCTGTAGGTGTCGGTGGCGGCGTCATAGGCGTCGTTGGTCTGGGGCAGGTGGCTCATGATGTCGCCGCAGACGGCCAGGGTCGCGGTGATGTCCTGCTGGGCCTGGGACTGGGTGCTGTCGTCGTCAGCAGTCTGGCCGTCTGTGGTCTGGCTCTGGCCGGGGTCGCTGCCGGTCGCATTTTTTTCATGGCGCAGGCCCAGGAAAATCAGGCCGACGCACAGGAGGACCATGACCAGGGCGGCCACGATCAGGGTTCGGTTCTTCATGGTGGTAAAGGCTCCTCTCAAGTTTTCGGGGGGGTCAAATCAAAGGGCGTATAGGGCAGCGGCCGCCGCACCGACGGCAGGGATATTCTTTTCCTGCCAGAGGGTCAGGTGCAGGCCGCGGTCTGTCAGCTCGGACTGCACCCGCTTCCGGAACGCCTGCTCCAGGGGGGCGCAGTCAAATGCTTCGCCGTGCAGGGCCACGCAGACGGGGGCATCCGGGTCTTGTCCCGCTCCGATGAAGGTCAGGACAGTCCTCAGTGCGGCGCAGGCAAGGCGGGCGGCGCGGTCCAGGACGGCATCCGCTACGGCCAGAGCCACGGCGCAGTCCTCGCCCTCCCGGAAATAGTGGGCCAGAGTGCCGCCGTTTTGCGGGTCGGCCAGGAACTCGGTCACAGTCGCCAGGTCTAAGCGGCGCATGGAGAGGATATCCCGGCTGCCGCCAAAGGTCAGCAGCTTGCGTTCCGAGGCTTTGATCATGGTCAGACGGTAGACATCGCCCAAATGCTCCGTGGAGAGCATTTTGAGCAGCAGGTCCTGCCCGGGGGCGGGGCTGTCCCGGTCCTGGATGAGGTCCACCAGGCCGAAGGGGACGCATTGGGCGTGCCCAAAGCCGCAGGCGAAAGGGGTCAGGGCGGGAGGCGTCCCCGGCTGCCGGACCACGATGCTACCCGGGGCGGTGAAGCCCAGGTCAAAGCTGCTGCCCCAGGTCAGGCTGACATAGCGTTTCTGCCCGGGATTCAGAGCACCGGCGGCCAGCTGGACGGCAGCGGGCAGGCTCACCAGCGTCATGGGCGGCGGGGTCAGGTCCCGGCTTCTCCATTCTTCGGTCAGGGTGGCCAATACGGGTTTTCCAGCAAAATCGCTGACGGTCATGGTAGGGGGGAAGGAACGAATGCTTCCGTCCCCCTGCCAGTCGTAGTTGATGGGGAAGGGGAGACAGAGGGCCAGGGCCTTGGCCCGGTCGAGTAAGGGCTGGGCCAGCTCTGCCACGGCGAAGAGAAGGTCGCCCAAGGGGGCGGGGTAATCCCGGCCAGGGACGGGAAAGCTGTCCTGCTCTGTGATCCCGGCTTGGCCGCCGGAAAATGTGACCAGGCTCACGCGAACTTCCCGGTCGTCGATCTCGGCCACGGCGACGGGGGTATCCTCGTGCAGGGTGCCGAAGGGCTTCAAAAACGTGGGCAGGACGGGGATAGACGAGACGCCGCCGTAGAGGGCAATGCGCATCTGCGCCAGAAAAAGCTGGGACAGGGTGTCTTGCTGCAAGAGTTCCGGGGTCATGCTGTTGGCCTGGAGAAGACCGGCAAGGCGCTGCTGGGTCATGTCATTCATGGA
>CAVCXN010000221.1:0-9193 GCA_963606215.1 uncultured Mycoplasmatota bacterium
GCAAGCGGCGGCCTAAGACCAGGTGGTAGTCTTCCCCACGGCAGTAGAGAGAGAGGTTGCCGGGGGTATCCCCTGCGTAATAGGGAAAGGCGGCAATCAGAATCGTCTTGGCCCCCGGGCAGAGGGCGTCCAGCTTGGGGGCAAGCCGGACCCAGGCATCTTCCCCCAGAAACGGCGGGAGGCCGCTGCACGCTGCGGCACCCCATGCCGCCGCGCCAGCGGCCTTCCAAAGTGTGTCCATGCTGATGGTGTCAGATGGAATTAATTGTTGTGCTTCTTGGCGTCGCGGGCTTCCATGGCAGCGATCTCGCGCTGGGCGTCCCGCAGGGAGAGGTTCACGCGGCCCTTCTCGTCGATGTCCGTAACCTTGACCCAGACCATATCGCCCACGTGGACCACGTCCTCGACCTTCTCCACGCGGCGCTCGGCCAGCTTGGAGATGTGGACCATGCCGTCCTTGCCGGGGGCCAGCTCGACGAAGGCGCCGAAGTTCAGGATGCGGACGACCTTGCCGTAGTACAGCATGCCGACCTCAGGGACGAACACGATGGTGTCGATCATCTTCTTGGCGATGTCGCAGCAGGCGGCGTCGGGGGAGGCGATGTGGATGGTGCCGTCATCCTCGATGTCGATTTGCGCGCCGGACTCGGCGGTGATCTTCTGGATGACGGAGCCGCCCTTACCGATGACCTCACGAATTTTATCGGGGTCGATCTTCATGGTGATCATCTTGGGGGCGTACTTGCTGACCTCGGTGCGGGGGGCGGAGATGCAGGGCAGCATGATCTCGTCCAGAATGGCTTTCCGGGCATCGCCGGTGATGGCCAGGGCCTCTTTGATGATGGCGTGGGACAGGCCGTCGTTCTTGATGTCCATCTGGATGGCGGTGATACCGGCCTTGGTACCGGCCACCTTGAAGTCCATCTCGCCGTGGAAGTCTTCCACGCCCTGGATGTCGATGAAGGTGGTGAAGGAACCGTCGTCGTCCTGAATCAGGCCGCAGGAGATGCCGGCCACGGGAGCCTTGATGGGCACGCCTGCGTCCATCAGGGCCAGGGTGGAGCCGCAGATGGAGCCCTGAGAGGTGGAGCCGTTGGAGGACACGACCTCAGACACGACGCGGATGGCATAGGGGAACTCCTCCACGGAGGGGATCACGGGGTCCAGGGCGCGCTCGGCCAGGGCGCCGTGGCCCTTCTCGCGGCGGTTGACGCTCCGGGCGCCGCGGGCCTCGCCCACGGAGTAGGAGGGGAAATTGTAGTGGTGCATATAGCGCTTTTCCTCTTCCTCCCAGATGGTATCCAGCTTCTGGCAGGCGGAGAGGGTGTTCAGAGTCGCAACAGAGAGGACCTGGGTCTGACCGCGGGTGAACAGGGCGGAGCCGTGGACGCGGGGCAGCACGCCGACCTCGGCGGACAGAGGACGGATTTCATTCTTCTGGCGGCCGTCCACGCGGTGGCCCTGGAGCAGCCATGCCTTGACGATCTTCTTCTGGAACTTGTAGGTGATCTCGTCCAGATACTGGTCCATCTCGGGGTACTCTTCCAGGAACAGCTCATGCCAGTGGTCGATGAGAGCGTTCCAGCGCTCCTCACGGACGTTCTTATCGTCGGTGTCCATGGCGGCCTTGGCCTCGTCCATGGTGGCCCCGACGATCTTATCGAACAGTTCCTGGTCGAAGTCGGCGTGGTCGTAGGTCATCTTCTCCTTGCCGATCTCGCTGACAATGTTGTTGATAAACTCGACCTGGGCCTTGATCTCCTCGTGGGCCTTCACGATGGCATCATACATCACGTCGTCGGGGATCTGGTCGGCACCGGCCTCGATCATGACGACCTTTTCCTTGGTGGCGGCCACGGTCAGGTCCAGCTTGGAGTGGTGGCGCTGCTCCTGGTCGGGGTTCATGACGATCTGGCCGTCCACATAGCCCACCTCCAGGCAGCCGATGGGACCACCCCAGGGGATGTTGGACACAGCCAGGCAAGCGGACACGCCGACCATCGCGGCTGCCTCGGGGGAGCAGTCCCGGTCCACGCTCATGACGGTGCAGGTCACGACCACGTCGTTGCGGAAGTCGCCGGGGAACAGGGGGCGGATGGAGCGGTCGATGACGCGGGAGGCCAGGACTGCGGGCAGGGAGGGCTGACCCTCGCGGCGCATGAAGGAGCCGGGGATACGGCCCACGGCGTACAGCTTCTCCTCAAAGTCCACGGACAGAGGGAAGAAGTCGATGCCGTCCCGGGGACGGGCGGAGGCGGTGACGGCCACCAGCACGGAGGTCTCGCCGTAGCGGACCATGGCGGCGGCATTGGCCAGCTCTGCCACGTGGCCGAACTCCAGGGAGAAGGGACGGCCGGCGATCTCGGTCTTGTAGATATGGTTGTTGAATTGCTTCTTGGTGATGATCGTTGACATAAGAACAGTCTCCTTTCACGGTCAAAGTTTGTACAGAAAACAAGAAACTTGCCCGGAGAGCCGCCTTATTTAGCACTTGAACGCATGTCCGGCCTGCGGGCACAGGTTCAAAGGCTAAACTAGGGCGGGGCGCTCCCCGGATCAGGGCGGGTGGGGCTGAGGAGAGGGTGCTGGGGAAAAGGGGCGGTGCAGTTTTGGCCACACCGCCCCCGTAAGAAACGAAATTACTTTCTGATGCCCAGCTTGGCAATGATCGCACGATAGCGCTCGATGTCCTTCTTGGCCAGGTAGTCGAGCATCTTGCGGCGCTTACCGACCATCTTCAGCAGACCACGGCGGCTGTGGTTGTCGTGGATATGGACCTTCAGGTGCTCGGTCAGCTCCTGGATGCGGGCGGTCAGGATGGCGATCTGGACCTCGGGGGAACCGGTGTCGGTTGCGTGGGTGCGGTTTGCCTCAATAACGGCAGTCTTTTCGTCTTTACGGATCATGGGTAGAATCCACCTTTCAATGATATGCCTCTGACTGAGTGACGGGCGGGTGCAGCCCTGAAACACAGGCAATAGTCCCGAAACTAAGTCAGGGTAGAACGTGTATCTTCGCACACGTATTTTATAGTATACCACCGGGGCGAGGGAAAGTAAAGAGAAATTTTAGGCAGCAAAAACCTCTCGTGTAGACGTTATAATGATGTGATACGCGAAGGAAAAAGGGGTTCGAAAACCTCTTGACAAGACCTTTAATTTGGTGTAAATTTACTTTCACAATGGAATACCACAAAGACAATGAAGAGAAGAGTACCCACAGCGATCCGCTCCAGAGAGTCCCGGTTGGTGAAAAGGGACGCGCTGACCTATGGGGAAGATGGTCTTGGAGTCGCGCACCGAGTGGCACCGCGCCATTAGGCTGCGACGGGAGCGCCCGTCATCGCGCCGGGGTGTGCTTGCACCCGCTAAGGCCGGCTTCGTGAGGAGCCGCGCGAACCAAGGTGGTACCACGGCGAAGTTTGCCGTCCTTGATCTATAGTCAAGGACGGTTTTTTTGTTGTATGGCCAAAATGATCCCGTCCTCCGGCCGCGCCGGATGGGGCGGCCCAAACTGAGAGAGAAGGGAGAACACCGTGAGTTTACCCATCATCCAAATTCAACATCTGAATAAGACCTTCGGCACCGGCGAAGCCGCCGTCCACGCCCTGGAGGACATCAACTTAGAGGTCCAGGCGGGCGAGATCTTCGGCATCATCGGTCTGTCCGGCGCAGGTAAGTCCACCCTGGTCCGCTGCATGAACCTGCTGGAGCGCCCCACCTCCGGCTCGGTCATCGTGGACGGCAAGGACATGACCAAGCTCTCCGTGAAGGAGCTGCGCAAGGCCCGCAAGGACATCAGCATGATCTTCCAGAGCTTCAACCTGCTCATGCAGCGCACCGCCCTGGACAACATCTGTTTCCCCTTAGAGCTGATCGGCACCCCCCGTGCCAAGGCCGTGGCCCGCGCAAAAGAGCTGCTGGACCTCGTCGGCCTGGGCAACCGGGCCGGGGCCTACCCCGCCCAGCTCTCCGGCGGCCAGAAGCAGCGCGTCGCCATCGCCCGCGCCCTGGCCACGAATCCCAAGGTCCTGCTGTGCGACGAGGCCACGTCCGCCTTGGATCCCACCACGACCCTGTCCATCCTGGAGCTGCTGAAGGAGCTGAACCAAAAGCTGGGCGTCACCGTGGTGGTCATCACCCACCAGATGAACGTCATTGAGGAAATTTGTCACCGGGTCGCGATCTTAGACCACGGCGTAGTCGCCGAGCAGGACACCGTGGAAGAAATTTTCTCCAACCCCAAGACGGACATCGGCCGCCAGCTGGTCTATCCCAACGGCGTCCGCATCGACCAGCTTCCCCCCGCCCAGGTCATCCGGGTGGCGTTCAACGGCGGCTCTTCCTACGAGCCGCTCATCGCCTCCCTCGCCATCGACTGCGGCGTGAAGGTCAATATTCTGGGGGCCGACACCCGCAACATGGACGGCAAAGCCTTCGGCACCATGCTCCTGGGTCTGCCCCAGGACCCCACGGAGGCAAACAAGGCCCTGCAATACATCAAGAGCCAGCCCGATATTACGGTAGAGGAGGTTTCCGGTCATGCTTGAGACGATTTCCCAGTTCTGGGGTCAGTACGGCGGCCTGCTGCTGGAAGGCACCCGGGACACCCTCATCATGGTGGTCATCTCCACCCTCTTCGCCTATGTCATCGGCCTGCCCCTGGGCGTGCTGCTGAGCATCACCCAGCCCCACGGCATCTGGCCCCAGAAGTTCCTCAATCGCGTCCTGGGCTGGATCATCAACGTGGGCCGTTCCCTGCCCTTCATCATTCTGATGATCGCCATCATGCCCTTCACCAAGGCCATCGTGGGCACCAAGATCGGCGTCCCCGGCGCCATCGTCCCCCTGGTCGTCTCCGCCGCGCCGTTCATCGCCCGCATGGTCGAGACTTCTTTGGCCGAAGTGGACGCGGGCGTGGTTGAGGCTGCTCAGTCCATGGGGGCCTCCAACCTCCAGATCGTCTGGAAGGTCTATCTGCCCGAGGCCGTGCCCTCTCTGATCCTGGGCGCGTCCATCTCCATCATCACCCTGCTGGGCTACACCGCCATTGCCGGTGCCGTCGGTGCCGGCGGCCTGGGCGACCTGGCCATTCGGTACGGCTACCAGCGCCGCGTGACCTCCATGATGGTCGTCACCGTCATCTTCATCATCGTGCTGGTGCAGGTGATCCAATCCGTTTTCAGTTGGCTGTCCACGAAGCTGGACAAGCGTCTGAGATAAATTTCATACTATTTTATTCTTAGGAGGAACCGATCCATGAAGAAGCTTCTTGCTCTGACCCTGGCGCTGGTTCTCTGCCTGGGCCTTGCTGCCTGCGGCGGCGGCACCACCAGCACCGATACCAACGCTGACACCTCTTCCGACGCTGACACCAATGGCGACACCGCAACCACCGGTGAGACCATCACCCTGACCGTCGGCGCCACCCCCAACCCCCACGCCGAGATCCTGGCTCAGGTCAAGGACGACCTGGCTGCCCAGGGCATCGACCTGGTGGTGAAGGAGTACAGCGACTACATCGTGCCCAACACTGCCGTGGAGGAGGGCGACCTGGACGCCAACTACTTCCAGCACACCCCCTACATGGAACAGTTCAACGAGGAAAACGGCACCCATCTGGTCTCCGTGGCCAAGATCCACTATGAGCCTATGGGCATTTACCCCGGCACCGCCAAGACCCTGGACGAGCTTAAGGACGGCGACACCATCGCTGTGCCCAACGACGTGACCAACGAGGCCCGTGCCCTGCAGCTGCTGGCTGCCCAGGGCATCATCGAGCTGAAGGCAGACGCCGGCCTGAACGCCACCCCCAACGACATCACCAGCAACCCCAAGAACATTCAGTTCAAGGAGCTGGAGGCCGCGATGCTGCCCCAGACCGTCAGCGAAGTGGCTCTGTCCGTCATCAACTCCAACTTCGCCATGGAAGGCGGCCTGAATCCCGCCACCGACGCCCTGGCTTCCGAGGATGCTGATTCCGAGGCTGCTCAGACCTACGCCAACATCGTCGCCGTCGAGGAAGGTCACGAGAACGATCCTGCGATCCAGGCTCTGGTCAAGGCTCTGCAGTCCGACAAGGTCAAGGAGTACATCGAGCAGACCTACAGCGGCGCTGTCGTCGCTGTGTTCTGAGAACACGCAAGTTTGTTTTGTGTCCGTAAAGAACGGAGAAGCCCTGCCGCTTCTCCGTTCTTTTGTCCATTTCCCCACTTGACACCTTGGCATAATATGATACAGTAATAGAGCTTTGCTCTGGCGCTGGCCGGAGCAAAGCTCTATTACTGCTTTTTCCTGCAAAAAGTTGTCTGTTACAAGGAGGCACCGCCATGGCAACTGCACCTTCCCGCTCTGTAAACCCCCCAGAAAATAAAATGGGCGTTCAGCCCGTCGGCCGGCTGTTGGCTGGCATGGCGGTGCCCATGATGATCTCCATGCTGGTCCAAGCCCTCTACAACATCGTGGACAGCATCTTCGTGGCCCGGCTGAGTGAAAATGCCCTGACCGCCGTCTCCCTGGCCTTCCCCCTGCAAAATCTGATGATTGCCGTCTGCGCGGGCACCACCGTGGGTATGAACGCCCTGCTCTCCCGCTCTCTGGGGGCCAAGGAACAGGACAAGGCAGACCAGGCCGCCAACACCGGCATTTTCCTGGCCTTCTGCTCCTTTGTCCTGTTCTGTCTCATCGGCCTGTTCTTTTCCCACACGTTTTTCCGTCTCCAAACCGACGTGGCGGAGATCGTGGACTACGGCACCAGCTACGGCCGGGTCTGCCTGGGCTGTTCCATCGGCCTGTTCTGCCAGTTTACGTTTGAGCGTCTGCTCCAATCCACCGGCCGGACCCATCTCTCCATGTGTACCCAGATGCTGGGCGCCCTGCTGAACATCGCCCTGGACCCCATCTTCATCTTCGGTCTCTTCGGTGCCCCCCGGCTGGAGGTGGCTGGTGCGGCGGTCGCCACGGTCATCGGCCAGTGCTGTGCCGCCGTCGCCGCCTTCATCATGAACATCAAGTGCAACCCCGACATCTACCTGAACATCAAAAAGGTCCGGTGGCATTGGAACACCGTCAAGAACATCTATGAGATCGGCCTGCCCTCCATCATCATGCAGTGCGTCGGCTCCGTGATGGTTTTTGGCATCAACCGCATCGTCATCCCCTTCACCACCACCGCCGCCGCCGTCTTCGGGGCCTACTTCAAGCTCCAGAGCTTCATCTTCATGCCCGTCTTCGGCCTGAACAACGGCATGGTGCCCATCATCGCCTACAACTTTGGGGCCAAAAAGCCCGACCGGGTGAAGAAGACCATCAAGCTGGCCGTCTGCGTGGCCGTGTGCATCATGGCCGTGGGCTTTGCGCTGTTTGAGCTGGTGCCCGATGTGCTGCTCTCCCTCTTTGATGCCTCGCCGGACATGCTGGCCATCGGCAAGCCCGCTCTGCGGATCATCGGCATCCACTTTCCCCTGGCCGGGTTCTGCATCATCGCCGGGTCCGTCTGCCAGGCCATCGGCAACCCGCTCTACAGCCTGACCGTCTCTGTCTGCCGCCAGCTGGTGGTGCTGCTGCCCGTGGCGTGGCTTCTCTCCCGGACCGGCAACCTGAATATGGTCTGGCTGGCCTTCCCCATTGCGGAGCTGATGTCCCTGACCCTCAGCTCCATCTTCCTGCGCAAGACCATCAAGCGGGCTGACCAGATCATGGCCCAGCCGGTGAAGCGATAAAGATCCCTCACAATATAAACTGGCTCCCCACTGTCTTTTCTGAAAACAGCGGGGAGCTTTTTTCAGGCCATTTCCACCAGCTCCCGGACTTTACAGGCGTGCTCCCACGCGCCTTGGGCCAGTTCGTAAAATAGTTGGCATAGGCAGGGGTCGTCTGTCGTCTCGATGCCGGTGAGATAGGCCGCCATCGTCGTCTGCTCCTGGGCAAAGCGACGGCGCAGGGTGCCTAAGTACGAGGGCATGGGTGGGCATTTCTCCCCCTCCGGCCAGTAGCGCACACCGGAGATGAGAAAGTACGCCGCCGCCAGGCGCTTGGCCCGGCGCTTTTTCTCCCCGGCCAGAGCCGCCAGCATCCGGGCCGGGGGGCCGCTGGCCCGGCGGGATAATTGCTGGTACTCCCGCGCATCCGCCAGCTCCCGCCGCAGTAAGGTCTGTAAGACAGGCGCACTGTCCAGACTGCCGGGGCCTAAGACGCCCATCGTGTCCTCCCGCGGAAAATCCCCTGCCGGGCGGCAGCCGGGGGGCGGGGCGGGCAGGGCGCAGGCTTTTGTGGCTGGCTCCTGCGTCGCTTTCTCAGATGGCACAGCCCCCTCTGGGGCTTCCGGGGCCTCGGCGGTCGAAGATTCGCCTGTCTCCCACACAATGGGGCAGGCCATGGGCTGATCCCCCATCACCCGCCGCCAGACCCGGGCAAACACGGCGTTTTTGTCCTCCTCCGCCCCCGTCTGGGGGGCGCTGGGTCGCTCCTGCATATCCATTCCTCCTCGTTCCGTTTTCTTATCCTATGCGGGCGGGGCGGCTTCTGTCCGCCGGAGGTGCGTTTGTCCTCAAAATTTCCCCTTCCGCCCCGGAAGTATCTTGACAGACAGCGGTTTGCCCATTAAAATAAAATCAGTATAAATATGCGGTTTGAGAGGCGGGCCGATCACCCCGGCCCACCGGGACCTCTCCGCCGCTTTCTGCGGGGCCATCCCCCTGGTACAAGGGTCGTTTGGCTACCGCGATTTTATGCGAAATTTTATAGAAACGGAGGTGTGTCCCGACCCTATGCTGCCCATTATCCTGACTGGCGTGATCGCGTTTGTGGTCGCGCTTGTGATAGGGATCCCCGCCGGCATCCTGTACCGCAAAAAAGTCGCGGAAAAGGAGATTGTCAGCGCCGAGGAGGAGGCCAAGCGCATCCTCAACGAGGCCATCAAGAGCGCCGAGAGCAAAAAGCGGGAAGCCCTGGTAGAGGCCAAGGAAAAGATCCTGGCCGACAAAACGGAATTCGAGAGAGAAGCAAAAGAGCGCCGTGCACAGTTACAGGACCAGGACCGCCGTCTTCAGCAGAAGGAAGAGACGCTGGAGCGGAAGATGTCCAACCTGGAAAAGAAAGAAGAGACCTACAACCGCCGCCTGACCGAGCTGGACGAGGCCCGGGAAGAGGTAGACCGGCTCCAGGAGGAGCAGAGAACCACCCTGGAGCAGATC